>NZ_JBRCAD010000036.1:0-6763 GCF_053493415.1 Trichothermofontia sp.
CCTGCTCCTGCCAAATGACATAACTCCAGCGCAATTCCTGCTGGCGGGTGGCCGGATTCACCCCCAAGACGAGAAACCAATCGGGACGTTTATGCCAGAGGGGGTGTCGCCAATCATAGTAAAGATTCAGATCCGTACCAAAAAAGAGGGCATCCGTTCCCAGAATGGGCGACTGGCATGTTTCTTGTAAGAGTCGCGGTTGCATGATGTGGAACTCGTCGGGCAATCCTGGCTCCTCTGGATCTTCACTGGGGAGATCGTACATCGTGGGCAGGGTTTCACGGGGCGGCATAGACTGGAGCGCTGGTGGCAGTGGCGGTTGGGGCATGGCGATCACCAGTGGGCACGTTGGTTTTAGCCTAGCATCTCCCGCTAAGCTCGATATGCATAGAGAAAGCGCCCATGACCCCCCTCCCCCGCTAACCCCATGCTCACCACCCTCGCCAAATGGTCCGTCGCTGACTACCACCAAATGATTACCGCGTGCGCTTCAATGGCCCCATTACCCTCGCCGACTCCGAACCCGAACCCGACATCGCCATCGTTCGCCTACCCGAAACCACCTACCGCGATCGACATCCCACCCCCGCCGATATCTTCTGGCTAATCGAAGTCGCCCAAACCAGCCTCGCGATCGACCTCGAAGTCAAAGCCGCCCTCTATGCCACCGCCGCCATCCTCGAATGCTGGGTCATCGACCTCACCGTCCCCCAACTCCATAGCCTGTGTCAGCCCCAAGCTGGTCAATATCGCGACATCCAAACCCGCCGGGAAGGCACCCTCACCCCCCTCGCCTTCCCAGAGATCACGATCGCGCTTGAGCACCTCCTGGCGTAGCCCCCCAACCCCAGCCCAGCCAGTCGCCAGTTCTATCCGCGATCGCAACCGCTAAGCTTGATATAGATACACAAAGGGTACCCATGCCTTGCCCACCGTTACACACCCTGCCCAATTTTCTGGCCGCTGGGCGCACGGTTGTCGAACTCTATCTCAAAGCCTCTTGCGCATCAGCGAATACCCTCACGGGCTGGTCCCTGGACGATCGCGATCCCGCCATCGGTGGCTGAAACCGGGTGTTCAAAATGAGGGCAGCCATCCGCCCGATCGCCCATTGGCCTCGTCTGGGCGATCGCCCTAGAGATCGGCGATTATTTGGGCATCTAAGCTAGCGACGAGCTTCAGGCCAAACTCAGCTTCAAAGGCTGCCTTTTTATAATTCAAGCACCACAACTCCAGGGCACAGTCATCATTGGCTTGCATGGGTTGTAGATGCAGGCAACATTGCTTTTTGTCAAGCTGACACTCGCAAGTCACTGCCCGAATGGCCCCCATCTCCCGGCGATCGAGGGCGACGGCCAACCGTAAGAGGGCACTGAGTTGATTGACCATGAGGCGAGATTGTTTATTCAGCAGATTGCGATAATTCTCGTGCTTCTTTTTGGGGGCACTTTTGCGGTGATAGCGGGCTAAATTGGCGATTGTCTCAATTTCCGCTTCCGTATAGCCCAAGAGTTCACCGTGGCGAATGAGGTAATAGGAATGTTTATGGTGGGCCGCATGGTTCACATAAAGACCACAGTTGTGTAGGATGGCCGCGGCCCATAACAACTGACGCTCTGCGGGTCCCCAGGGATGCAAAACCCCTTGGGTTTGGTCGAATAGGCTCAGGGACAACTCCGCCACCCGTTTGGCCGCTGGCATATTCACCTTATACTTCTGGGCCAGGTGCAACACACTGCGATGCCGGACTTCCCGCTGATAGCGCAGGCGATCTTCGATCAAACCGTGGGTGAGCATCCAATCGACAATCATGCCTTCCCGCAGGGCACGCTCACACACCACGATCGTCTCTAGCCCTAACAGGGCCATTGCCTCCTGCAACACCAGGGCACCGGCCACAATAATTTCCGCCCGCCGATCGGACAAACCGGGGAGTGCCTGCCGTTCCGCGATCGGTAACTTGCGCAGGCGATTAATCATGTCCCGCAAATCCGCCAGACTAAACTCATACCCATTTAACGGACTGGGCACAGTTCCCTGGGTTTCGGCAGCATGGAGGGCTGCTAAGGTTTCGATCGTGCCCGATGTCCCCACCAGACGGGGCACTTCCCCTGGTTTGAGGTGCTGCCGTAATTCATCGGTATTGCGCTCCAACATCCCCCGGACATAGGCTTGCAACACCCGAAACTCGCTACTGCTAATCGGGTCCGTGGTCACCATTTCACTGGTCAGCCGCACGGCCCCCACCTTGGTGCTACTGAGGAAACGCGGTGCATGGCCATCCCCCAATACCAACTCCGTTGACCCACCACCAATATCAATAACCACATGGGGTTTTTGGTGAAACTCCATCCCCGACAGGACACCCAGGTAAATCCGACGGGCCTCCTCCTGCCCGGAAATCAAATCAACGTGTAGTCCGAGTTCTTTCTGCACCTGTTGCAGAAATTCCTGACCATTCGTCGCCTCCCGTACCGCACTGGTAGCCACGGCGATCGTGGCATCCACCTGCATCCCCTGGGCCAGGATCAAAAAGTGCTTGAGGGTCCGCATGGCCCGGGTAACGGCTGCCGGGGAGAGTGTTCCCTTTTGCAAGGCCCCCTCCCCTAGACGCACCATTTCCTTCTCCCGCGCCACGATCGTAAACGTGGGTAGGATGGGTTGGATTTTCACCACCACCATGTGAATGGAGTTGGTCCCAATATCGATCGCGGCTAGGGTTTGCTCTGTATCTGGCGCGATCGTGGGTTGGGCGGGTTGCAGTCCTGCCAACGTTGTCACCATGCCTATCTTCCCCAATTGATCAACAGTGTGGTGGCGCACCCTTAAATCTTAGGACGAGCGATCGCCCCCCGGTTTCCCGCGCCTGAAGTTTAACCCTTTCTCGGCGAACTCTTAAACATTGCTTACAAACAACAATCTTTCTTCAAAAGCAACCCGCCCCCAGACGGGGTGATGACAGGGGACTGGCCAGAGCTTGGCCTGATTATAGTATATTTGTATTGTTTTTCTTTTGCGAGTGCTTAATTATCCGTACAATGGGAGCAGGTGGCGGCGATCGGGGGTGCTGGTTAACCCAGGCTTAAAGGCGATGGTCGGCGATCGTTGCCCCAAGCGTGGGGGGACGAGTTGCCCTACGGCCAGGGATCAGCCGCTACCCGGAACTTGGCCGATGCTGATGAAGATCTAGGGTAATGGCGATTGACCCACCGTCCTCTCTCTTCAATACGACTTTATCTTTTGCCCATGAAGCGCCCTCAATTTGGCTGGCTTGGCTGGTTCTGCCTCCTAACGGGAGGGCTGATTCAGTTGCGCCTGTCCCTGCCGGCGATCGCCAACCCCGCCCCTGCCCCAATGTCTGTGCTCCCCAAAGCCTATCCCTCGTCCCAGCAAGTGAAACTAACCCGATCGCAAACCCGGTTTGGGTTTCAACTGTTTACGACCCTATTGTCGTCGCACCCGAATCAGAATCTATTAATTTCACCGACTAGTGTGGCCATCGCGCTGAGTATGCTCTACAACGGGGCGACGGGGGAAACCCAACGGGCGATCGCCACTGCCCTTGAACTCACGGAAATGCCCCTAGAGGAGGTTAACCAGGCCAATGCGACCCTCGTCCAGTCCTTGATCACCCATGAGCCTGCGGTTCAAACCACGCTGGCCAATTCCCTATGGGCCGATCAGCGTTTAAGCCTCCAGCCCCAGTTTGTGCAACGGATGCAGTCTACTTACCAGGCGCGAGTGGGTGTGTTGGACTTTGGTAACCCCAATGCGGTGGGAACGATTAACCAGTGGGTACAAGCCCAGACCGGCGGACATATCCCCCAAATCATTAGTCGAATTCAGGTCGATGAAGCCCTGTTTCTGCTGAATGCCATCTTCTTTAAAGGCCAATGGGCGGTCAAGTTTGATGCGGCCCAAACCCGCGATCAGCCCTTTGCGCTTCCCAACGGCCAGCAACGCGCCTATCCTTTTATGGTGCAAACGGGTACCTATCGCTATTACGAAACACCCACCTTCCAGGCGATCAGCCTACCCTATGGCGAAGGGCATTTTAGCTTTGATCTGTTCCTGCCCCGTCCAGGGGTGGAGTTGGCCGGATTTTATCGTGAACTCACGGCGGACAATTGGCGGCAGTGGACACAACGTATGGAACGCCATCCCGGTAGCCTACATCTTCCCCGCCTGCGCCTGGGATCGGATGTTACCCTCAATGAGGCGCTCAAGACCTTGGGTATGGGGCTTGCTTTTGATCCCTATCGGGCAAACTTTGCTGCCCTCACGCCCCAACCAGCCTATGTGAGCCGGGTAAAGCATAAAACGTTTATGGAGTTGGATGAAACGGGGACGGAGGCCACGGGGGTGACGGCGATCGGGATTGGGGTGCGTTCGGCAGTCATGGCCATCGAGCCGTTTACGATGGTGGTCGATCGCCCGTTCTTTTGTGTGATTCGCGATAGCCGGACGGGGGCCGTACTCTTCATGGGGTCAATCGTGACACCAGTGGAGTAGCGCCATTGCCCCCGCTGTTGTGATGCTGGGCCAGTTAAACCTAGTAGTGATTCCCCACTTTGCGGTGGTGGACAGCGGTGAGGGCCTCCGACTTGGACACGCGACCGGCGTGAATGCTGCTGTAGACAATCCAGTGATCGCTACAGTCCATGCGGCTGACCACTTCGCACTCCAGATAGGCGAGGGCATCCGCTAGGATCGGGGCACCGTTCTCGGCTTCGTAGGTTTTAACCCCGGCAAAGCGATCGGCCCCTGGGGGAAATCGCTTGAGGAAGTGTTTCATCAGGGCGAGGTGGTTGCCTTCTTCCAGAATATTCAGGACAAAGCGATCGCCCACCTGCATTAATGATTCGATCGCCCGATCCTTGGCCACCGCGATTGAAACCCCCAAGGGCTGGAAACTGGCCTGGGACACCCAGGAGGCCAACATCGCCCCGCTGCTGCTGCCCTTTTGGGCGGTAATGATATATAGCCCGCCGCTGAGCCGTCCTAGGGCCTTGTCCAGATCCGTGTCGAGGGCCTTCATTTGCTTGATTGTGCGATCGCGGCTGAGGAATTGCCCCACATCCGTGCCCGACTCTTCGCAGCGCTGGTAAACGGCTTCTGTGATAACTGGTTCGGTGATGCGAATGGCTGGGAAGGCTTCCCCTAGGCCCAAGTCCCGGAACTTGTTTTGGAGGGGATAAATGGGTTCGTCGTCTTCCCCGTGGGACTCAAACAAACCAATCACTTGTTTGGCGTGGGCCGAGGCCAGGACCGTACTAAGGGCTGCTTGGGTGGCAGCAACCGCGGGACCGGTGGCAGGCGGCGTGCCAATAATCAGACCGGCGGCTTCCCCGACAATCTCCCGGATTTCTTGCAGGTCAGCGGATTTAAGATCCACCATTTCCACGGCCACCCCCGTTTTGGTAATCCCACGGGCGATCGCTTGGGAGAGGCGATCGCTATAGCCATAGTCGGACACGTAGAAGACGGCGACGGTGGTTTCGGCGGTGCTTTGGTTTTGGCTCCATTCCCGGTAGCGGCCCGTCAGTTCCCCCAGGTTGTAGCGCAAGAGGGGACCGTGCCCCGTGGCGATCGTGTGGATTTCCCCGAGGGGCTGCATCCGTTTCAGGGCTGACAGGACAGAGCGGGCATTGGGACCCATGAGGCAGTCGTAGTAGAACTGGAAGTCGGCTTCAATTTCCTGTAAATCTTCGTCGTAGAGCTTGTCGGAGCAATAGTGCATCCCGAAGGCATCACAGGTAAACAGGATACGGGTTTGGTGATCGAAGGTAAAAATGGTATCGGGCCAGTGGAGGTTGGGGGCGATGACGGCTTCGAGAATATGGCCCTTCCCCAGGTCGATCTGATCGCCGTTTTTGACAATTAGGCGCTCAAAGGGTTGATGGACTAAGTTATCGAGAAATTGCAAGGCCACCTTGGAGCCAACCACGGTCACTTGGGGGGCCAAGGCGAGAAAATCCCGCACGAGGCCACTGTGGTCGGGTTCGGTGTGGCTGATGATCAGGTAGTCAATCGTGGTGGGGTCAATTAACCGTTGCAGGGCGTCGAGGTAAAGCTGGCGGAATTTCTCGTGGGAGGTGTCTACGAGGGCAACTTTCTCGCCCCGGATCAGGAAGGAATTGTAGGTGGTGCCGTTCCGTAGGCCAAATTCAATATCAAAGCGATCGCGATCCCAGTCGAGCGATCGGATGGCGGTGGTGTCGGCAGCGATCGCGTCAACCACCTGAATTGTCAGTCGCCGTGTGGCAGTTTCGACCATGCCAACCATTGTGCCTCCTTGTGCTTTCTCGTCAGAACCCATATCCCATGACGCCCGATCGGGAAGGGTGTCACTTGCTTAACTTATTGTAACGGGAGAACCGGGAGCCATTGGCGGTCTTGGGGCTAGCCCCCCGGCCCAGATGATTGAATTTACTCAAGCGTGGATTAGCGGTGGCTTATCTTCTACCCGTCGGTTTAAACCATCAACTACCGTAAACCTCTAAAGTTTCGCAACGTTCGTCGTCACGACTTTAGAGGCTGTTTTAAAAGGGGGATCGCGGTTAAAACCGCGACTACGAACTTCAACGTTTGGCTGTTCTCAGGGTTGCTTGGCGTTTGTAGTGGCGACTTTAGTCGCCAAAACGACTTGTTTGTGGACTTTTCAAACACTCTCTTCGTCGTTGCCGGCGCAAGCCAGCACACTCCCCCTTGCCCGATCGCGATCTGGGGGGTGGGGAACACTGGGGTATGGGTGGCGTCAGGG
>NZ_JBRCAD010000037.1:0-6263 GCF_053493415.1 Trichothermofontia sp.
CCTGCTACCGGGGTGGGTGGGGCTTTGCCAGTTTTAATCACCTGGGTGCCCTGGCGGAGCGCATCGAAGAGGCCGTGAGTGCCGCGCGGTTGGTGGGCACCGAAGAAACCATCCTGGCCCCGATCGCGATCGTCCAAGCGGACTGTCACCTGCCCCTCAGTGGCACCGATCCGCGCCAGATTTCCCTGGCTGAGAAAAAGCAATTATGTGATCACTACGCCACGGTTCTGCGACAGGTAGACGATCGCATTGCCACGGTGTCTGTGCGGTATGGCGACAGTGCCCAACGCATGATCTTGATCACCTCCGAAGGCACCCTAATTGAACAGTCCTGGGTGGATATGGAAATGCGATTTGCAGCCACCGCCCGGAATGGCGAAACCGTGCAAACCGGACGGGAAACGACCGGATCGCGTCGCGCCTATGAAGACTTGCTCGGGTTAGATCAGCAGGTACGGAGTGCGGCCCAACGGGCTGTGGACGCCCTCGTTCTGCCCCCAGTGAAGGGCAACACCTATACGGTCGTGATTGACCCTATCCTCACGGGACTCTTTGTCCATGAGGCATTTGGTCATCTCTCAGAAGCTGACATGGCCTACGAAAATCCGGATCTGCTGGAAGTGATGACGATCGGGCGGCGCTTTGGTCCCCCGGATCTGCAAATTTTTGACGGGGCGGCTCCCCTGGGCCATCGTGGCAGCTATCAATACGACGACGAAGGCACCCCGGCCACCACCACCCAACTCATTCGGGATGGGGAATTGGTCGGTCGCCTCCACTCACGGGAAACGGCGGGCAAGTTAGAGGAAGCCCCCACGGGCAACGCCCGCTGCCTGAACTACCACTATCCGCCGATCGTCCGCATGACCAATACCTGGATCGAGTCAGGAAAGACGCCCGTGGCGGACTTGTGTCGTGATATCCAGGAAGGCGTCTATGCCCGCAATTGGCTGGGGGGGATGACCAATGGGGAAATGTTTACCTTTAGTGCCGGGGAAGCCTGGATGATCCGTAAGGGGAAAATTGCTGAACCCGTGCGCGATGTTACGCTATCCGGCAATGTGTTTAAGACCCTGGCTGACATTGAAGCGATCGGAGATGACTTCTATTGGGATGAGTCGGGCGGCTGTGGTAAAGGAGGCCAGGGTGGGTTACCCGTGGGCTGTGGTGGCCCCAGTTTGCGGATTCGCAATGTGGTCGTGGGTGGTGAGGCTGTTTGAGGTTTCTAGGTGACCTGTAGGGGCGATCGGCGGCCTGATGAAGGACAAGGAGCCATTCGGCTAGGGAGACGTTGGGTTATTGGCCTTGCCAAACAAGTCGTCTGTTGCAGTGGCGGGAAAATCAACGCTATAAATCCGCCCCTCGTTATCAAAGACGAGGAACAGATCGTCGGTGGTGCGTCCAAATTTGGCTTTGATAATTACCAGATTGCGCTGGGTTTGGGTGTTGAGCCGTCGCTCAAAGGGACCCGTCCGGCGGAGTAAGGATTCCCACTTTTGCTCGACCCGGGCGGGGGAGATTTCCGCTTGCAAAATGGGATGGAGATAGCTCCAGGCGTGCTCATAGTGGGCAGCGGCGAGGGCATCGACAAAGGCTTCGGCGCGGTCTTCGATATCGCTGACGGCGTCACGGGTTTCCCGATCGCGAGGGTTGTCCGCCCTGACAGGCGGGGTTGTCGGCGTTGAGGGTCTCTGGCCCAGGGGGCTGGGTATCGCCGTCTGGGAGTGGGTAGTTGCGACTGGCTCATCCGCGTTGACTGGGACTAGCCCCCCCGCCCAAAGGGTCACCGCCAGACTCGCGATCAGGTATGGCTGTGTAGATTTGACAAGCATTCAGTGTTCCTTTCTCGTTTTGAATCGTTCGAGATCATGGTTTGAAGTCGCGTTTATTGTACGGCGATCGCTGGTTCCCCAACGCTACCCCCATCATATTGCTGGGTATGGTTGCTGGGTATGAATTCGGGGCCTTAGAATACCTCAGCGCCTTGTGCCTGGTAGCTCAGTTTGGCTTGGGCGGCTTCCCCACAGGTACGGGGGGTCGGGAAAATTTTATCGGGATTGGCTAAGCCCTTGGGGTTAAAGACTTGGCGGACCCAACGCATCGTATCGAGATCCGTGGCATTAAACATGGCGGGCATATAGCAGCGCTTATCGGCCCCAATGCCGTGTTCGCCAGATAGACTGCCCCCGACTTGCACACAGCGTTTCAGGATTTCGCCGCCCAGTTCTTCCACTTTCTCCAGGGCACCGGGGACGGCATTATCGTACAGAATCAGGGGATGTAAATTGCCATCGCCCGCATGGAAAACATTGGCAATCCGGAAGCCGTATTGTTGGCTCAACTGTTCAATCTCTCGCAGGATATAGGAGAGTTGGGTGCGGGGAATAACGCCATCTTGGACATAATAGTCAGGACTCATGTGCCCAGCCGCCGCGAAGGCAGCCTTGCGGCCTTTCCAGAGTTTCAGGCGTTGCTCCGGATCGGTGGCACTGACAACACTGCGGGCACCATTTTGCTGGCAGATTGCGGTGACCCGTTGACTGTTCGTTTCCACATCCACTTCGAGGCCATCCAGTTCCACCAATAAAATGGCGGCGGCATCACGGGGATAACAGCCGGTCGCCACCACATCCTCAACGGCATTGGTGCTGAGGTTGTCCATGATTTCCATGCCCCCCGGAATAATGCCACTGCTGATAATGTCCGAGACTGCGGCACCAGCAGCCTCGATCGCGGTAAAGTCTGCCAACAATACCCGCACGGCTTCCGGGGCCTTGAGAATGCGCAGGGTAATTTCGGTGGCAATCCCCAGGGTCCCTTCCGAGCCGACGAAGAGGCCCGTCAGATCGTAACCAGGCATTTCCGGGATACTCCCTCCCACATCGACGATCGCGCCATCGGGCAGCACCAACTTCAACCCTAGGACGTGGTTCGTCGTGACGCCATATTTGAGGCAATGGACGCCCCCGGAATTTTCCGCCACATTGCCGCCGATCGAGCAAATAATTTGACTGGACGGATCGGGGGCATAGTAGAAACCGGCCCCACTAACGGCCTGGGTCACCCAGTTATTGATCACCCCTGGCTGGACGGTGATGCGCTGATTGTCGTAGTCGATGTTGAGGATCTGGCGCATCAGGGCCGTGACGATCAGCACGCAGTCTTCCACGGGTAACGCACCACCAGAGAGACCGGTTCCCGCCCCCCGGGCCACAAAGGGCACTGCTTCGCGATCGCAAATCCGCACGATCGCGGCCACTTCCTCGGTAGTCCGGGGCAGCACCACAACGGCGGGCCGCTGGCGGTAGCTGGTGAGGCCATCGCATTCATACACCAGCAATTCTTCCCGCTTACGGATGACCTTATCTTTACCGATCGCGGCTGCAAATTGTCGAGTCAGGAAAGACCAGTCGCGCTGGGGCATGGCTACCGTTGTGCTTGCAGAGATCTACGCTTTTCAGCTTAGCGTATGCGATCGCCTGATCCTTCCCAATACGAGATCACCTGCGCCCTGTGAACTGCCATAACTGCCACCCAGTCCGCCTCATTAATAAGGCAGGGCTTCCGGTGCCGCAATCTCAGAACCCACCGCAACTCGGCCATTGGCCTGCATCCCAGGGGGACTGGTGACTGTTGTCGCCTGCTCCGCTTGGGAGAGGAGACTGGCTGCCGCAGGAACTGCCGGCTGGGCAACAGCTTCCGGTGTCGTCTGCTGGGTGACCCAGGCTAACCCCCCCATTGCCCCCGCCATGACCGCTGCATAGCCCCAATAAAGATGGCTCGGTTGCAAATACAGGCCCCTATCCTTAATGGGATGGTACCAAGAGGGTACAACCCCGCGATTGGGATCATCCTTCGGTAGGGATGCTGCCAGTTCAGTTCCATGCAAGCCCAAGGCATTGCCCAGCCGTCGAATAAAGCCCCGAATGTAGATGTCTTCCGGTAGGTGTGCCAATTGTCCCGTTTCGAGGGCCGTGATTTGGTGGGTGGGGACCAGGGTCAGGCTATGGAGTTGACCTAGGGAGAGGCGTTTGGTTGCCCTAGCTTGTTGGAGAATGCGGCCAATTTCTAAGAGTCGTTCTTCCCGCGCTTGAGCCGCCGCGATCGCCTGTTGTTGGGCTTTGCGGAAACGGCCCTTCTTCGCTGCAGCGGGTAATGCGGGGGTGGGATTCGGTACCCAATCATCCGCCAACAGCACCGCTGCCCGATCCTGAGGGGTTTCTGGAGCTGGGGTTGAGGCCGAGGAGGGAGCAACTTTGACATCGGGAGGCTGGGCCACGGTGGCCGGGAGCGGCTGCCGACTGAATGGTTGCAGCGCTAAGCGGATCGCTTCTTGGCCGATCGTCTGCAAGAGGAATTGGAATTCTTCCGCCGTTTCGCCGAGGGTTTGGCGCAGCTTTGCTAGGGCCTGCCGGTAAACATCACTTTCGCACAGCGCGACTTCAGCCTGGTGGATGAGGCTCTGCCACTGCTCCGCACTGAGTTCCAGGCGATCGCTCGGCAATAGGGTAGGTCCAGGCACATCAGATCCAGACATACAGAGGGAATGCATAGTCGTTTCCAGTCTCTAGAGGGTGGGGAATACGGTAGATGCTGGGACCGATTCTCCTGCACAGATGCGGCAAGGCTCATCGGAAATCGCCTTAACCCACCCAAACGGCGATCGCGCTAGGCGATCAGGAAAAAACCTGGAAACTTCGTCAAACTTCACCACGCCTGGGGCAGAACCGCCGGGAAACGGATGATCACCGCCCCGCAGTACCCATCTGAACACGCCCACCGTCCCCAAGGCCATGCCCTAACCCGCCCCTGGCGCAGCAGCCCCGATCCGTACCCCGCACTCTCCCATCCGAATTGCCGCTTTAGCACCTCCCCAAAAAATTTGCAAGAATTGTTGCAGAATTGTTACAGAGCTGTTAGAGTTATTTACATAAAGTTACAAACCCAAGCAACTCAAGGAGCCAGCGACATGTACACCACCGATGACCGAGGCGTTCTGAACAACTACGCGATCGAGCCAGCGATGACCTACGCCACCTATCCCTCCGAGGCGCAACAGCGGCAGTACGCGTTACAGGGTGCCGTCGCGACCCTCTTTGTCACTTTGCTGATGGTGGTTGCGGCGGCGGCATAGGATTTCCCAGCACGGCGGTTGGTTTGTCCACTGCTGCTGAAAAATGGCTGATTTTATGACCTGTCCCCCATCGTTACGGTTTAGCGTTATTTAGGAGAATTGGAAGATGTTTGCACCGATCGTGATTTTGGTTCGTCAAGCCCTAGGGGATGCCAAATTTATCAAGTTGCGGGGTAAGGCGATCGCCCTGCACTCCCAGGTCATTACCGATGTTTGCAATCGCCTGGGTATTGATCGCACCCAGCGACAAAACTTCATTCGCTTGGCGCGTGATAATGGTAAAAAACTCGGTTTACTGGCCTAGATCCCAAGCCATTGCCAGAGGAATGGTGGGAATAATTGGCTTGATTTGAGTTGATTTTGATGCGTAACGAATTGATTGAATAACCAGGAGATACTGACTATGGCTATCGTGATTTCTGTATTGATTGTGGGTTGGGTGGCTGCGTCCGTGATTGGTACCCAAGCCTATTTCCGAGGCGAACAAACCAAGCCCATCCATGAGCGTAACTGGCGATCGGCGTCGTTTGAAAAGCTGTCGGAAGCGGTCACGGGGCAAAGCATTGATTACAGCATTCGGACACCCGCCTTTGAGGTTGCCGATGCCTATACCAGCAACCGGCTGTCCCGCGCCTAGGGATGTTTGAACACGGGAAGCCAACTGCGAGCCGGCTTGGTATCGCAACACCCGATATCCCAAACCCAGATATCCCCCAACCCATTGGCCGGGTTAGCGCTACTATACAATCCATGCTACCCGTCCAAAAAAATAACGATTCGCTCATAACCCGCGATGGGGTCCGGCTGGATGCTGATATCTACCGGCCCACGATCGCTGGGTTATTTCCCGTTTTACTGATGCGCCAGCCCTACGGTCGGTCAATCGCCTCCACTGTGGTCTATGCCCACCCCAGTTGGTATGCCGCGCATGGGTACATTGTCGTAATTCAAGACGTGCGGGGACGGGGTACCTCGGAAGGCAAATTTGAACCCTTTGCCCATGAGGTCAGTGATGGACTGGAAACGGTGAACTGGGCTGCCCAGCTACCGGGCAGTACGGGGGAAGTAGGGATGTACGGCTTCTCCTACCAAGGCATGACCCAACTGTATGCCGCCTCGGCCCACCCCC
>NZ_JBRCAD010000038.1:0-23809 GCF_053493415.1 Trichothermofontia sp.
GACAAGTTTCGCTATTTGCAACTAGAACTCAGCCGTCGCTGTTCGCTCGTCCATTGGAGCTACGATTTGCTTCCAGAAACGCTTGTATGACTCTCGCACCCTCAAGTGTAAAGTTTTATATCTGGATTCAACACTTCTGTAGATAAATCAGTTGTGGAGCCAGTTACATGATCGATTGAATGCCGATGATAACTCATGACCAGATATTAAACTTAACAATCTAAAGCAACTCAGTATGGTTCGGTGCTGGGAGACCTGTTGCAGGGTTTGCTACTCCCGTTGCAACGTTGTCACGCCCTAGACCAGGGAAAGCAGGTTAAGAGTCCAGTGGCTTTCTGGACTGACTTCAGGCTTGCCATTGGGATATCCCCATTCTGAAACGAAAATTTGCAGACAAGTCCCCAACTATCCCAACACGCTAACCCGCCAGAGCGCAACTACAAGATGCACAACAATATGGGCAAGCATGGCTGCCTCCAACCCCCAGCGCCAATACAAATACCCCGCAATCAGGCCAAATAGCGAATTTTGCAGGATTAGGAATAGGGTTAATCCCGGTGTCAGGGCAATTCCCATCACGGGGAGAGCTGGTAGATGGGCCAGCGCAAAGAGCAGGGAGGACAACACGATCGCGCTCACTACCCAACGCCTTTGGGGCAACCCTTGCCGATGCTGTCGCCACCGCCAACCCAACCATACGAGCAGCGTCATCAGGCCCCAGCGCATCAGAATTTCTTCGGTAATACCGCCGTAGAGTAAGCGCACTAACCAAGGAGGTGGGGCTGCGGCTAGATAAGTTGCGGGTAAAAAGGATTGACCGATCGCGGTGATTATCGATAGCACGATCCCACCAGCGACTCCCCCAATCACGCCCGGTATCAGTTGCGGCACGATCGCTCGTACCCACGATTGCTGTTGCACCAAGGCCATCGCTACCGGGGCTGCCAACCCTACGGGTGGAGCTAGGTACCCACCCAGCACAACGGCCAGGGTTAACAACAAGGTGGGTTGCAGCAGGATTAGTCCCCGCAAAAGCACTGGCGATACCGTCGCCACAGGCGGCAACGGTAAGCTGAGCAAGGCGAGGACACCCAACATCCCCAACACCCACAACAGCGCTAGCAATCGGAGTTTGATCTGGCGAGTCATCATCAGGCAATTCCTTAATCCTGCTCAGCATAGCGATCGCAACTAACTCACACTTCCCCCAATCGGGTTCACCAGATGGATACAGGGGCAAGCGAACGATGACGGTATGCTTCACGGCTCTGGGTGTAGTGGCCAGGGTAGTCACCAGACAGCGACCGGTCATCGCATCGAAAACCATCAAACGAGTACATCGGGTAAAGTCGCTGCGGCAAAATTGTAAAGAGGCATCGTTAACTTTTATCGACTGTTTACCCACTTCATTGGGCTGTATTCAGAATAGGTGAAAGCGATCGCCCCTGGCCGCAACAAAAAAAACTCCCAAGCTTGCGCTTTAGGAGTTGATGGGTCAGAGAGAAAACGCTGGTTTAGTGAATCGCTGGTTGCAACTTCTGGGTGAGCCAGCGCGGGAGTGAATGGAAGCCCTTCAGGTTAGGTGTCGTGGGTAGTGACTCAGGAACGGTGACGGGTTGGAGATCAGCGGGAATTGTGAAGCGCGTCCAGAAGTCGAGCGATCGCCGAATGGTTTCGCGCTCCTCGCAGGAAGTACAGTATTGCAAACGGTAACGGAGTTCTTCGATTTGCTGTGCTTTACGCAGACGGAGTGCTTGAGAAGACGACATAGCCGGGACCTCAAAATGCGATGAGTGAGTATCTTCTGAGCGTTGAGCAATTCGGAGAATGGGAAAAAATGCGATGAGTGAGTATCTGCCGCACCAGTTGCAGAATTTCGAGGTTAGACCATTGCCCAGGCGGTGGTCATGGGCAGTTCAACACCAGCAGCCGAGGGGGCAGGTGCGTGACTGGTCGTACCCAGGTAAGCAACGCCGCGATAGATCATCTGGACTTTGCGGCTCACGGGGTTGAGGGTGGTTGTGGTGATTTCGCAAGTCGCGCCGCGATATTGGCCAATGGTTTTGCGGGCGGTAGCAACGGCAGTGGGGGCTTGGGTGTAGGTCGTACCGCGATAGGTAAGTTGCATGGGTTGGTCCTCTCGATTGGAGTTTTGGCTTGATGTGTTTATCATCCGGGAGATTGCTGAGCAAGACAGTGATGCCGGAGGGAGGTATCCGTGATATTGCGGGGAATAGCGTGTGATGGTGGGATAACAGGGGGTGTGATCTCGTCCCAGGGAAGCGCGTGATTTCACCGGCCCCAAGGGGTTTGGACAAGCACGCCCCGTCACCAGTTAAGGCAGCCAGGATCGCTATACTAGCCTTGGTGATCAGGGGAGCAGCCAGATGTCAACCAACCAACACCCAACAGCAGTGCCCGACCTGCCAACCATGCGGGCGATCGTGCAAACCGAATATGGCGCACCAGATGTACTGCGCTTAGCCACTGTGAACCGACCTGTCCCCTCAGACAACGGTGTGTTGGTCAAGGTTCGGGCGACCTCCGTAGATGCTGGTGTTTGGCATTTGATGCGGGCTATCCCTTTCTTGGTTCGCTTCATTTACGGCGGCTTACGGCGGCCTAAGTATCCCATTCTCGGTGCGGCGATCGTGGGGCAGGTGGTAGCCGTCGGTCAAGCCGTAACCCAATTTCAGCCGGGAGATGACGTCTTTGGCAACTTGTCAGAATCGGGGTTTGGTGGCTTTGCTGAATATGTCTGTGCCCCAGAGGCGGCCTTGGCTCCCAAGCCCAACAACCTCTCCTTTGCGGCGGCGGCCACGGTGCCCGAGTCTGGACTGACTGCCCTGCAAGGTCTACGCGATATGGGACAGCTTCAGGCCGGACAAGCCGTATTGATTCTAGGCGCCTCTGGCGGTGTTGGATCATTTGCGGTCCAAATTGCCAAAGCCGAGGGGGCAGAAGTCACTGCCGTTTGCCGCACCAGCAAAATTGAGCGGGTACAGCAACTCGGTGCTGACCACATCCTGGACGCTACGCAAATCGATGTCACCCAAACGGGACAGAAGTACGACCTGATCTTGGATGCAGCCGCCTATCGTCCTTTTTTTGACTATCTACCCGTCCTCACCCCAACAGGCACCTATGTTCTGGTGGGCGGTGCGACCCGCGAACTTTTCCGGACGCTACTTTTCGGTCCCTGGTTCTCCAAGCGTCGAGGACAGCAAATCAAGTGTTTGGTATCCCGGCCCAATCAGACTGATCTCCTAACGTTGAAAGCCCTCTTGGAAGCAGAGAAAATTACGCCCATGATCGATCGCACCTATCCCCTCAGTGAAGTCCCCGCCGCCATCCGTTACCTAGAGGAACGCCAAGTGCAGGGTAAAGTGGTTATCCAGATCTGACTGGGTTACTTCCCAAGATTTCCAGGAGTGGGACGGCGTGGCGTGGGCAATGGTCACACCGGGAAGGGTATGGAGTGGGGCCTCAGGGGTGACGAGTAAAGCAGCATTAAATATTATGTGTGATGCAGGGCCATTGATTCACCTAACGGTTCAAGCGATCGTTTTAGAAATTGTAGCGATTGTGTTGAAAGTCAGTTGAAAGTCAAGAGACTGGGGAAAGTTTTTGCCGCCGCAGTCGGTTTCCCTAAAGCCACGGCCAAGGCTTTGACTTGACGCGGATTGGTCACGGCAACGGGGATGGCCGCCGCTTGTAAGTGAGGCACCAAGGTGCGTTCTCACCCACCTGTTGCTTCCACCACCCCTAAACGATGTTGCCTGGAGACAGACAGACTGGGTAAACCTGCCCCCTGGGATTGGGCACATTGACATTGGGGATATCCAAAGATGGCCGCCAACCTGGACTGGGCTGGCCGATCACGGTTGTCAGTCTATGGGGTAGGTTTGGGCACGACCCGCCCCTACGAGGATCGTTTGGACGGGCGATCACCTAAGGCAAATTCTCCCAGGCATGGGTGACTAGTTCTTGGAGCCAGCGCCGTTGGGCCTTATCTAAAACGCCATCTTCGGCCAATAACTCGGCAGAGAGGTCCTCTAGGGTGCGCCCCTGGGCACGGGCAATGCGGATCACACCCGCGATCGCTGCCGCCACGACTTCCTCGTCGATCGGCTGGGATTGCAAGTCCAAGACTTCCTGGGCATTAGCTGGGATTGAGTACCGCATAGCACCTTATAGTAACCTGCCCCTTCGCCAGAAGTGTCCCCAACCATTTAAGCTTCTTTAAGAATGCTGCACGAATTTCCCCGCGTGGCTCCCCCCTGACGGTTGAGTGAAGGCTGATGCAAGAAGTTCTCTACCTGGAAATCCCTACCCCCGATACCGCTGCTGTGTGTGATTGGCTTCAGCAGGGCTTTCAACCCACTGCGGGCGGAGCCTGGGGCAAACTCACAACAAAGACCGGGATACGGCTGTGTCCCCAAACAGATAGGGTGCCAATGGCTGCTAGCACGGCGGCCACGGATGGCTCTCTGCCTGAAGAATTGGCTATCTGCGTCTGGTCGCTGCAACGGACGACATACCTCAAAGCCTTTCGTTGGGCGGCGCGATCGCTTCCCGGTGAACGTCAGGTGTTAGCGCAACTGACCCAGGCGATCCGGCAGCAATTCCCGCACCACTACCCGGAACCGCCCGCGATCGACCTGAGCCAGCAGTCCATCTTTGACGCCTTAGCCGCCGACTATCCCAAGACGGTTGAATATTTCCGGAAATTTCCCAATGGGGAATATGACCTCACCCGCGCCTACTGGTGGGAGCAACGCTGGCGGGAAGGAGTGCGCCAGCCGCGATCGCCCCAGCAAGTCGTCTTCTCCCAGACCCAACCGTTAAGTGCAACCCCACCCAGCTATGACCTGATCTACATCGGCGGTGCCCTAGGGGTGATCCATGCGGCGGCGATGGCTCAGTTGGGCTATCGGGTCTTATTGATTGAACGGATGCCCTTTGGGCGGATGAACCGGGAATGGAATATTTCCAGGGATGAGTTCCAGCGGGTGATTGATCTGGGGTTATTCACGGCGGCGGAGTTTGAGAGCATTATTGCCCGTGAATATATTGACGGGTTTCATAAGTTTTTTGATGCCAATAATCCGCCCCAGGCGAAAGCACCGATTCTGCATACGCCGACGGTGTTGAATGTGGCGGTGGATTCGGATAAGTTAATCCAGCTTTGTGGTCAGAAGCTGCGGGCTGCGGGTGGGGAAATCTGGGATGAAACGGAATTTCAGCGGGTGGATGTTGATCCCACCCAGGTGACGGTGCAAACCCGGCATTTGGTGACCCAAGCTGAGCGATCGGTCCAGGGGCGGCTCCTGGTGGATGCAATGGGGACAGCCTCCCCGATCGCATGGCAACTAAATAAGGGTCGCGCCTTTGATAGCGTGTGCCCAACGGTGGGGGCCGTTTTCAGTGGTCTGAGTCCGGAAGTGTGGGATAGCCAGTATGGTGATGTGTTAAATAGTCATGGCGATATTTCCCGCGGTCGCCAGTTAATTTGGGAACTCTTCCCGGTCCACGGCGAGGATTTGACGGTCTATCTTTTCCATTACCATCAAATTCACCCCGACAACCCCGGCTCGTTGCTGGAAATGTACGAGGACTTTTTCACGATTTTCCCGGAATACCGTCGCTGTGATCTGGACCAATTGACCTGGAAGAAACCGACGTTTGGCTATATTCCTGGTTACTTTACGACGAGTGGGCGCGATCGCCAGGTGGCCTTCGATCGCTTAATTGCGATCGGGGATGCGGCTTCTCTCCAATCACCTTTAATTTTCACGGGTTTTGGTTCCCTGGTGCGTAACTTGGGACGGCTGACGGATTTACTGGATACGGCCTTGAAACATGATTTGCTCAGCGCCCAGCATTTGAATCAAATTCGCGCTTACCAAAGTAACCTGTCGGTGACCTGGCTATTCTCCAAAGGGATGATGGTCCCCACGGGGAAATACCTGCCGCCGGAACGGATTAACGCCATGCTCAACACGTTCTTTGGGATTTTAGCTGGTGCTGATCCCCAAGTTGCTGAGCGGTTTATGAAGGATCAAATTGACTGGTGGACCTTCAACCGTTTGGCCCTGACTGCCGCGAGTCAAAATCCGGCCATGTTGCTCTGGATTTGGGAGTTGGCCGGTCCGAAAGATATGCTGATCTGGCTCAGGAGTTATGTTGATTTCACCGTCGTTGCCCTGCTGAGTTGGTGTTTCGGTTGGCTACCGGGGTTAACGCAGCGGCTGCGATCGTGGTTGGAACCGCGCTATCCGGCTCTCTGGTTTTGGTTACTTACCCAAAGCTATCGGCTCACCAGTGGCATGGGGCAACCGCCGATCGGGAAGTTCACAATGGGCGAGCGATCACGATTCTCCTGCGGAGACGCTGCGCGATCGCCAACACCTACGGCTGGCAGCGACCGCGCACCCAGTCCCGTGTCAGGCAATCCACCGGAAGTTCGTTAGATATGTTAGCGACCGCTGGTGATCTCCTGAGGATTAGCCATGCAGCGGTAAGGGGCAATAATGGGAGTAGATCCCTACCCGCAAGCTGGATATCTCATGGCTGACTCTGTAACCCTGGCTGATATTTATGCGCTGTTCCAGGCTTCCCAAGCGGAGGCCGATCGCCGCTTTGCGGAGGCCGATCGCCGGGCGGCTGAGGCCGATCGCCAGCGAGCAGAATCGGAGCAGCAATTGCAAGAACTGAAACGGATTGCGGCGAATACGAGTCGTGCGGTGGCGGGGCTGACGACCCGGTGGGGACAATTTGTGGAAAATCTGGTGGAACCGGCGGTGGTGCGGTTATTCCAGGAACGGGGGATTGAGGTACACACAACGATCTTCCAGATGAAGTCCTATCGACCTGGGGCGCAGATGGAGATTGATATTTTTGCAGTGAATGGGGATGTGGCAGTGGCGATCGAGGTGAAGTCACGGTTGTCGCGTCAGGATGTGGCGGATTTTTTGGCGCAGTTGGCCCAGTTTCGGCAGGCGTTTCCCCACTATGAAGGGTATGCGATCTATGGGGCGGTGGCGGGGATTGAAATTGATGAGGGGGTCGATCGCTATGCCTATCAGCAGGGGTTGTTTGTGATTAAGCAAACGGGGGATACGGTGACGATTGCCAATGACACCACGTTTCAGCCAACTGCTTGGTAAAGACAATAGGAATCCCCGCGTTGAGCGCGGGGGAGGCTAACAAAAACCTATCTCCTAAGCAGCGGGTGCCAAGGAGGCGAGGGGATCAGGAATGGTCTCCGAGGGGGCTTGAAATTCCCCCGTCAGGACATACTCCAGCCGCAACTTAAGCCAGATAATGAACTGCTCATTCCTCGAGACGATCGCGGCAGCGGGTTGGGGGCATTTTGCCTTAACGGCAGCCAAATCCGGAGCCTCTAGAAAAGCGGGTTGCTTAATCAGCCAAAAGTCAATTTCCTTTTCCTGTTCGTGGTAATGACGCGTCCGTTCGCGCAGGACCTCATCCATCGGCTCCTCCTCGGTGAGGAACTTTTGACTGGCAAGGATGTAATAGTAGGTTTGCATAATGGTTCTGGGGCAGGATCAATCGGGATGGGCGGGTTCCCTGGAGCGGCTCAGCCGCCAAAGGAGGTGATTACCCTGTTTGGCCAGCAATGCCCCTGGCAAATCGCCCAACTGATCACTATAGAGGCTTGCCTGTCCCCTTGTCGAAACGTTTCTGCGCAACTCAGTGCAAGACTGCCAGATTCATCCCCGATTTACCTCCCTCCACTGGACTATCCCTACCGCCTTAGCGATTACGCAGCTCGGTTTCCAGCTTATCCAGGTACTCCTTCGCGAAGATCACCAGATGGCCGCTATAGGCTTTGCCGCTAGCAGGTTGGGCAATTTCCAGCCAGTAGCCAAAGCGGTTTCCCGATCGAATCTCACCATTGAGGGCCATTTGTAGGGGCGTTTGGCGATCGCGGGCCTCGCGGACATCGTAGGGCGTGGGATAGCTGAAGACCGGTTCCGCTTGGGCGTAGTCCTGGTAAATATCAAGACCATAGATCGCCCGCAGGGATTCCTCAAAACGGTTACGGTTAACGCCGTTGACCATATCGAAAAGTTGGATGCGTTCCGTGCGGATAATGCCCCTGGAATCGACTGGCGCAACCCGACCGGGGGGAAAGACGGAGGCTTGAAAGACAAAGCGCTGGGCGGGGGTATTGCTCTTACGGACAAGGAGCTTTTCGCCACTGGCGGGGCGCAGGGTGGGATGGGCTTGAATCCAGGCTTCCACTTCTTCGTTGAGTTGGCCGGGCAGGGCGTTGGCAGCAGGTCCGATCATGCTTAGGAGGCCCAAGCTGGCACACAAAGACAGGCCCAAGCCATAGAAGCCATTGGCTAGACGTTTCATCGCAATACTCTCCTCACAAGTGCGGCAATGGGATGCGGCAGTCGCTTCTAGTATCGGCTATTTTCCCCCAGACTGCCCAGATCTGGGGACAAATTTTGTCTAGCGTCCCGATTCATCGGCGGGGAAAAACCGGCGTGATATCCAGCTCTAATCAGACCACTCAGGATCGCGCCTCCCATGAGAATGGCCATGCCAGAGGCGTATCGCCGCCTGCACGTTAAGATCAAAACACCGTCTGTGGGCAAAGGGCAATGACTCAAGCCAGCGTAAAACTCGCAACCTTTGAAGACTATTTGTCCTACAGTAACGAAACCCCGATCGCAGGGCGTTACGAACTTATTGATGGAGAGTTAGTTGCATTGCCGCCAGAGTCAGAACTGAATAACTGGATTGCCAACTACCTGCAATTTCTGCTGGCCCAAGCGAATATCGCGCCGCTTCGCCTGATCCGCATCCATACCCTGGAACTGCAAGTGCCGATCCTACAACCCAAGGATGCTGCCAATCGCTATCCAGACCTGGTTGTCCTGCGACCCATACACTTGGAACTTACTCAACGACGGCTGACCATCACTCTGGATATGCCCCCACCCCGCCTGATCGTAGAAGTGGTCAGTCCAGGCCAGACCAACCACGATCGCGACTACCTCCACAAACGCGCCCAGTATGCGGCGATCGGGGTTCCTGAATATTGGCTGATTGATCCCGTGGCGCAAACGGTCATGGTGCTGGCGCTGGCAGGAGAAGCTTACCGAGAAGTCGGTGTCTTTGGCAAACAGGAGGCGTTGGCAGAGCCTTGTCGGCAGCAAATCGTCTCTGTGGAATTTGCCGGATTGGCGCTCACGGTCGATCAGATTTTTGAAACCGATCTTGGCAACCGATCGTTCATGTGATGTGTCTCCTCCCAACACAGTCCCCTCACGCAGAATCGCAGAGGGTTGCGACACCTGAATTTAAGACCGCTAGGGTGTGTTCGCGCCGGGAAATGGGTTAGGCCGAGGTCCCTATCGCTAGCGTCCCGATTCATCGGCGGGGAAAAACCGGCGTGATATCCAGCTAATCAGACCACTCAGGATCGCGCCTCCCATAAGAATGCCGATCGCGGGGGTAAAGATTGGTTCCCACAGCCGTAACCACAGGTCTAACCCTAGGGGAACATCCAGCGATCGCCCCATCACCGCGACCACCAACCAGCAAAAACTAAAAAACACGAAGCCTGTATTGGCCACCAGAAGCCAGTTTAAGCCGTTTAAGAATTTTTCCTTCATGGCGATTTTCCTGCGGAGACGCTGCGCGAACAGTGGCCTGGGGGATCTCAGCGTTTACTCAAAAATCCAGCGTTGGACCCGCTGGAGGCTGGCCCAATCCGGCTTGCGCTGTAGCCCATCCGCAAAATTGGCCTGCACCTCCTCCCGTAACTCCGCCACCACACCAACGACCTGTTGGGCCAACTCCACATGGGGACGCACCCCCTTTTGGCCAGTTTCTAACATGGCGATCGCCAGATTGATCCGGGCCTGGGGATCTTCCGGGTTCAGCTTCACGGCCTTTTGGGCTGCCTTATAGGCCGACTTGGGTTGATCATTGAGCAGATACAGCCACGCCAAGCAGGTCCAAGCGGGGCTGCTTTTGGTTGCCCGATCGCAAATATCCCGGAAGACCGGAATGAGGGTAGCCGGTGACTCGCCCTCACGATATCGTTGGAGGGCTTGATCAAACACGGTATCAACCGGCAGGGTAGCCGATGCGGGGGGGACTAGAGTGTCAGAAGGTTCAGTCGTCATTGCTTAAGCGGAAAAGGACTTACCACAGCCACAGGTTTGGGTCGCGTTCGGATTGGTAAACTGGAAGCCACCACCAATCAGAGCGTCGCTGTAATCCAGCACCATACCATAGATATAGAGCAGACTGCGCTTATCACAGACGACCTTAAAGGCCCCGTAATCCGACACATCGTCATCGGGTTGGATGGTATCTGGATCGGCAAAGTCCATCATGTAGGACATCCCCGAGCAGCCGCCCTGGCGCACCCCGACCCGTAAACATAGCGCCTTACCTTGCTTCTCCTGGAGTGAGCGTAGCTGTTGGAGAGCCGCCTCTGTTAATTGAATCGACTGGGACCGAGATTCCGTGGCCTGAGGCATGGGTTCATTAACCTCCATCACTTGTTAATATTGAAAACTTGCAACCCGTCTACCCAAGACAAATTGCATACTTGAGTTCATTCTAGGGTAAACAACCCCAGCCATCGATACGCCGATCTCTCCGGCCACCAGAAATCCTGTCGTCAAAAGCCGGTCATCCCCCAGACGGTTCTGGTGTCCGGTTGAACCCAAGCGGGCAAAGTTGAGCGTTCCCAGGCGTTTCCCTTTAAAGTGAAAATAGGATCTATGCCATTTCCCTAGGGGTATGGAATTCCAGCTTTGTGCAGCAGAAGTCAGCCCAGACGACACCCCAGGCTGTCAGTAATGATCGCCAGCGATCGCCAGAAACGCTAGACTGCCAGGGACCTGGAGCGGAATGACACTGTTGGAACTTCTGTGAAAGAGAACACCGAATTATGACCACCCTGAACCGCACAACTTGTCGCCGTTTACGGCAATTACCTCAATTGACGAGTGTTTGGGAGGGCGATCGCCGTGTTTTGCCCAATGGGATGAGTACACGGGATGGGGATGCGGCGGGGGAGTGCATCCTGTGGGTAGACGGTTCCGAGGGCGTGGTGCGGGCAATGGACGTGGTGGCCCCGGAGGTGGGGCATGAGGCGGTGGTGCGGACGCTGCTGCGGGCAATGGAGCATCCCCATAGTTTTACAAAACCAGCGCGGCCCCGGAAGATTGTGGTGCGCGATCGTGAACTCCAGTTTTTGCTAAGGGGGATACTCCAGAACCTGGATATAGTCGTCGAGTATGAGCCAACCCTGCCCGTGATCGACGAGCTGCTGCGGGGGTTTGAGGAATTTTCGAGCAACCGCCCGCCCCAACTCCCCCCCCAATTTGCGACCCTGCTTAACCGGATTGCCGCAACGATTTGGGAGGATGCGCCGTGGGATTATCTGCAAGAGCAACAGATCATTGCGATTACGGTGCCTCCCGTTGGGGGTTCGGAGGGCGAGGCGGGTGAGCACCGGGGGACGACGGAGCCAGAAACACTCTATGTGTCGATCATGGGGATGTTGGGGATGGAGTACGGTCTGTTGTTGTATCGATCGCTCGAATCGCTCAAGCAATTTCGCGCCTCGGCCATGCAACCGCACTCCTTGGAGGTGATGGAGGAGGCGTTTCTGCAACAGGATTGCTTGTTTGTGACCTATGAGGCCAGCGAGGAGGAGGCCGATGAGGGCATGGATTTGGCGACGCTGGACCCAGCGGTAATTCAACCCAACTTTGGGAACATTCATCCGCTAGAGGGAATTCGCCCGATGCTCTATACAGAGGAGGCGATCACGGTTTTTCTGGCGTTGGAGGGGTTGCATCGGTTCATCCAGAAGCACGCCCGGAAGCTACAACATCAAGAGTTTCCAGCCTTGAGCAGCCGTTTCCAGATCCCCGTGCCAGTGGCTACTGAGCTACAACTGGCCTCGAAGCGTTCAACGGAGACCTCGCCGAAGTCGAGCCAGCCGCCGACTCACCCCACTGTCACCGTCAAGGTTGAAACGTTACCGGACCTAGCGACTGAACTGCTGGGACCAGAAACCGAGAGCGAGATGCCGATCCTGCGCAATAACCTGCTGCCGGAAAAATGCCTCGTGAGTATTGGGATGTTACCGTGGACCCATGTGCGGGTAGTGCGGGAACGGGCGGAGCATTACCAAAAACCGGAGCGGACGTTCCCGGAAAAAGGTCAGGGGTTGCCGATCGTTCTTGTGCAGACCAGTCGGGCGAAGGCGAAACAACTGCTCCAGCAGATTGCTGAGGCCGGGGGCTTGGCGGCAATTTGCTTTAATCCAGGGGAAGATCCGTTTGGGGAGGAACAGTTTGATCTGGGGATTCTCCAACTGGCCAATCAGCAATTGCAGTTATTTGGGGAATACCTTGCCCATGATCCGATCCACCGCAATGCCCGCAAGAAATGGGATCAACGATGTCGTTCCACGCAAGGCTATTGTGGCCTAGTGGTGGCGATGGGGATCTCGGTAGCGCGAGAAAATCCCCAAGCGGAACATATGCTGGGACTCTATGAGGTGCCTTTCCTCACTCCCAACGAATTGGGCCTCGGCCCCCTCCAATTACAACCGCCGTTCCTCCCTGATTGGGTTTGGGAAGATTGGGAAGAGGAGTAGGGTGGGGGGATTTTAGATTTTAGATTTTAGATTTTAGATTTTAGATTTGGGGTGCTTGTCTGGGTGAAGCGGTTGGATGGCGCTTCTCTGGCTGGCTAGCTGCTACAATTTGTAACGAAATGTCAACTTGGGCTGGGAATAAAGCAGGATGCGGGTGGCGATCGTTGGTGCAGGTTTGGCGGGGATGGCCGCTGCCGTAGATCTCGTGGATGCCGGACATACGGTAGACCTTTTTGAAGCGCGGCCCTTTGTGGGCGGTAAGGCGGGCAGTTGGGTAGATGCCGACGGCAACCATATAGAGATGGGCCTGCATGTGTTCTTCTTTAACTACGCCAACCTCTTTGCCCTGATGGAGAAGGTGGGGGCACGCCAGAATTTGCTGCCCAAGGCCCATACCCATACCTTTATTAACCGGGGGGGGCAGGTGGGAGAGTTGGATTTCCGGTTTCCCATTGGTGCGCCCTTCAATGGTTTAAAGGCATTTTTTACGACTAACCAATTGTCGTGGCTCGATAAACTGCAAAACGCGATCGCCCTCGGCACCAGTCCCATTGTGCGGGGTTTGATCGACTATGAGGGGGCTATGAAGCAAATCCGTGCCCTCGATCGCCTCAGCTTTGCCGACTGGTTTCGCCGTCATGGCGGGTCTAATAGCAGCCTGAAACGGATGTGGAATCCGATCGCACTGGCCCTGGGGTTTATTGACACGGAAAACATCTCGGCCCGGTGTATGCTCACCATTTTTCAGATGTTTGCCGCGAAGACCGAGGCTTCCAAGCTGAATATGCTCAAGGGGTCACCGGATACCTATCTGCATCAGCCGATCGTGAACTATCTCCAAGAGCGAGGGGCGACAATCCATACCCGGCGGGGCACCCGGGAAATTCTATTTGCGGATGAGCAGGCGCAAACCCAGGTTACTGGGCTGGTGGTCGCGAAGGGGGAAGAGACAGAAACTGTGACGGCGGATGCCTATCTGTGTGCGTGTGACGTGCCGGGAATTCAACGACTCCTGCCCGCCGCTTGGCGCAAATGGCCGGAATTTGACAAGATTTACAAACTCGAGGCGGTGCCGGTGGCGACGGTGCAACTCCGCTTTGATGGTTGGGTGACGGAACTCAACGATCGGGCCAAACAAAAGCAACTCCAAGCAGCCGCTGGCATTGACAACCTTCTGTATTCCGCCGATGCGGATTTTTCTTGTTTCTCGGATCTGGCCCTGTCGAGTCCGGCTGATTATTACCGGGAAGGACAAGGCTCGTTGATTCAACTGGTGTTAACCCCCGGCGATCAATTTGTGGGCATGGCCAATGACGCGATCGCCCAGTACGCCCTGAAACAAATCCACGACCTGTTCCCCTCCGCCCGCGAGTTAAACATGACCTGGTATAACGTCGTTAAACTCGCCCAATCCCTCTACCGGGAAGCCCCCGGCATGGACCCCTACCGTCCCGACCAAAAAACACCGATTGCTAACTTTTTCCTGGCGGGCAGTTACACACAGCAGGACTACATCGATAGCATGGAAGGAGCGACGATTTCCGGGCGGCGCGCGGCCCAAGCAATTTTGGAGACCCTATGACCGATTGGCTAGAGCATAGTGTGCAAATTGAAGTGGACACGCCGATCGAGGTTGTCTGGGGACTGTGGTCGGATCTAGAGCAGATGCCCCGCTGGATGAAGTGGATTGAGTCGGTGCATATCCTGGAGGAAACGCCGGAACTCTCCCAGTGGAAGTTAGCCTCCGGTGGCTTTGAGTTTAGCTGGCTCTCGCGGGTCCTGAAACTGGTGCCCAACCAGATTATCCAGTGGGAATCGGTGGACGGGTTGCCGAATCGGGGCGCGGTGCGGTTCTACGATCGCAAGGGCAGTAGCATTGTCAAACTCAGCATTGCCTACGCCATTCCCGGCATCCTGGGTCAACTCATGGATCGGCTGTTCCTCGGACGGATTGTGGAGTCTACCCTCCAGGCGGATCTAGAGCGATTTCGAGACTACGCGATCGCCCACACCGAAACCCCCACAAGTTCCAACTAGTCACTTGCATCGGGAATCCGACACTGTTCGTAGTACAGGCTTTAGCCTGGAACGACTGAAGTCGTGACTACCAACTGTTCGTAGTACAGGCTTTAGCCTGGAACGACTGAAGTCGTGACTACGAACGCTGATCTGGGCTTAGATAGGGTTATTGATTAGTTTCCCGGTTGCTGTAACTGTTGCATTAACCAATTGGCGGCGGCGGTATTGGTTTCCGTGGTCAGGCGTTCGAGGGTGTGTTCCAGGAGGGCGATCGGCAAGTCTGCTAATACTTGGGAGTGGGCGATCGCCGCGTAGCGTCCCTCTGCCGTCAACCCAAAGGCAAACACCCGCAGTCCTTTGACATCAATCACCCAGTATTCCGCAATCCCTAAACTGGCGTAAAGTTGCTTTTGTTCGTCTAGGTCAAGGCTGAGGGTGGTGTCAGAAATTTCCCCCACTAAGTCGGGTAAACGGTGGTGGCGGAGATCAATGCGGCGGGGTTCACCAGATTGCCATTTGGGAATATTGTCGCCTTTGTACAGCACTAGATCGGGAGCGCAGGCGTGGGTATCAGGATGCTCAATCAGGCAACGACCATAGGACTGCAAGACCACCTCCGGGTGGAGGAATGCCCAAAACCCAAAAATGATGGTGATCAAATCACTGAACGAAGCATGATTGGGTCCTTCTTTGCCCATATCGACCCACAACCACCCGCGATGAAAGGAGAGTTTGCGCCAGTCCATATCCGGGTTGTCCCGAATCGCCACGTAGTCTGACCAGGTAGCATCGTGGCGCTGGCAAAGCGGAAAGGTTGGCTTTTCTAGGGAGAGCGTCATCGTTCGCAGGGCATCTTCGCAGGAGAATCGTTACCCAAAGCTGCTGGAAGCAAGGACATGCCTATTTTAACGAACCTCTTGACTGACCTGCCTTGACTGACATCTGGCTGTCAACTGAAGCCTACCGTAACTGTTGCATTAGCCAATTAGCAGCGGCAGTATTGGTTTCCGTGGTCAGACGTTCAAGGGTTTGCTCCAGGAGGGCGATCGGCAAGTCGGTTAACACTTGAGAGTGGGCGATCGCCGCGTAATGTCCCGCTGCCGTCAACCCAAAGGCAAATACCCGCAGTCCTTTGACATCAATCACCCAGTATTCAGGAATGCCTAGGCTGGCGTAGAGTTGCTTTTGTTCATCCAGGTCAAGGCTGAGGGTGGTGTCGGCAATTTCCCCCACCAAGTCGGGTAAACGGTGGTGGCGGAGATCAATGCGGCGGGGTTCACCGGGCTGCCATTTGGGGATAGGGTCGCCTTTATACAGCACCAGATCGGGAGCACAGGCGTGGGTGTCGGGATGCTCAATCAGGCAACGACCATAGGATTGCAAGACCACCTCCGGGTGGAGAAAGGCCCACCCAAAGAAAATGGCTGTCATCAAATCACTGAACGAGGCATGATTTGGCCCTTCTTTGCCCATATCGACCCACAACCATCCGCGATGAAAAGAGAGTTGGCGCCAGTCCATGTCCGGGTTGTCCCGAATGGCCACGTAGTCTGACCAAGTGGCGTCGTGGCGCTGGTGGCTGGGTGGGGTGGGCTTGACAAGGGAGAGGGGCATCGTTTGCATGGCACCTCCGCAGGAGAAGTGTTGCCGGGGGATCAGGGGCGGGCGATCGGGGACTCAGCACTGGCGGGCGATCGCGCACCGTTGCCGACCTAGATAGCCTTGGGACCGACGACCATTTGCAGGATCATGGACTCGCCCCCTTCCTGGTGGTAGCGATCGGCCCACTGGCGCAACACCTCATCCAACTCCTCTAGGGCTTGATCAATGCGATCGGCGGGGATGTCCAATTCCTCCAAAATCCGCATAACACGGGGTTGGCGATCGGCCCAGTCGCGCATCAGGCTAAAGTAACGGGCGGTTTCCTCGATCATAATCAAGGTCCGCTCCTCCTCATCTTCGGGGGAATAAGTACATCGCACGAGAGCGTAGTAGGGCATTCCCCACGGCGAATCCACCCGCAACACCGTCCCAGAGTAGAGCAAACGCCGTTTAATATGTTCCGCCAAGGCTTCGCTGAGGGGCATCCGCTGATCCGTGGGCAGATCTTCCTGGGAGCGACTGTGGAGGAACTCGATCAGATCAATGAACTGGAAGGAGGTGATCAGTTGGGCATCGGGCAAGAGGGGGGGCAGCTTTTGTTCAATTTGCCGCTTTTCCTCCGACGTGAGACTGGTGCCGGGAACCCGCGATCGGCCTGGTTGCCAGGGATACTGCTCTAACCACACATAGGGGAATTGGATCAGATAGCGCGGTTCCTGAGAACCCAGCATCTTGAGCAACTTGCCCTTGGCGAGGGCTTCCCGCATTTCCTCGACAATGACTTTGACCCGCTTCGGCTCAATGTGGTGCAGGTGGCCGGTCATGCGCAGGTTTTCATCCTGCTCCAAATAGGTCATGTAGATGGCACACTTGGCTGCCGTGGCCGCCGCATCTAGGAAGGCTCCGTGCCGATGTCCGCCTGTGCGCATGGCGCTAAAGGCTAAATACAGCAGGATCTGATCCATCGCGCTGGGGCTAAGGCGTCTAATCAGATCAACATCTCTACTAGTCATAGTCGTCGGAGTACTTGCAGTGGGGATCATAGTTGCTGCCAACTGAAGGGAGCAATCGCGACTGGATACCAGCGCATTAAAAAAACTGGATTGATCGTTAAGCTCAACCCTCCCTTAAGCCTCCCAGCGTTAAACCTTGTATCAATGGCCAACCCGGTTGCCATGAACCGTAGCGAATTGTTCTGATCTGCCAGGAGGTAACAGTTGCTAGCATTCTGATGCACCCTCTTCAATTAATTATATGGGAGAAATGGGATTGATTGTCAGGACTTACGGCAAACGGACGCGATCGGGGCACAGTATAAAACCCGTTAGCTCCCCCGTACCATCACTGACAGAGGCTGGTCTCAAGGCACACCCGCTGGCATGCGGGCGATGAAGTCTGGCGATCGGCAGTAGCGCCTGCGGGCAGCAGCGATCGGTTGGCTCCATTGGCTTAGACAAGTGTACTGACTAGATTGGACTTTAGCACTGAAGATGTGGAAAAAATGTGGAGACACCCTGAGGAACAAGTAATTTTTTCGACAGTATGCTTGAGGCATACCCGTGTTCGCAGATCGCTGGATACTTAATGCGTACTGACCTGAATTCGGGCAACTTGGGGGATACGCTTAACCACCATTACTTTTGGGGCGCTTGCGGGATTCTTTACCCTTAGCTCATCTAGTATTATTTGATGCCATTAATCAAATAATGATCGCTAACCCCAAGTAGTCAATTGCCGGTGGGCAGCTATGGCAGCCATCGGGCCTGGGCCAATCATGCTCGACGCCCCCAACCTTGTCTAACGGCCACTGCCGCGATGATCAAAACTATTCCGGTATTCTGGTTGTAAGGCTTCTATTTGCACGGGATTAAGGGAACTGTTCAGGTGCTCAAATGCCGGAGCCGAGAGACTAGGCATGGGTGAAGCAATGGCCAGGTTGGTCATTAGTAAAGCGGTGTAGATTGTCATGGGAAATCTGCGCCAAAATATCTAGACACAGATACTGGAAGTAAGGGTCGGCGTCAGGAAAGTTGGGACAACTTCTGCAAACTTTCTGGGTCTAACCGCCCAGAGCAGGGGGGCCAGCGGGCGTTGGCGGCAGATGGATAATCTGTTGGTGTTGCCCCTAGAGGACGGTTCCCCACCCAGTTCATGGGTGGATGGCCTGGAATTGACATTTCCCAAACTCACGCTAGTCTGGTGAAGGAACCACAAGATGCCGTAAAAAAGCGCGAATGAAGTTCTGGATCGCTAGTTTTGTGCTGCTGTTTGGGTTAGCCGAGCTATACCAGTGGGTACAGCATTTTACGTTTCCCTTACCTGTGTTTATCCTGGGGGGGGTGTTCTTGGCGATCGCGTCTAACCACGACAAGCGGGTGGGATTTCCAGGGCAACGGCCCCTGTCGGGAACTGCCTCCTTGGGCATGCCCCCAGTCAAGTTGGCTCAACCCGTGTCAACAGTCGTCACCCCATCCGATATGTCCCCTGCCTCTGGGTCCCGTGCGTCCACCTCTCCCTTTGAGCAATACGCGGCGTCCGGACGTTCGGGCGTGGCTGAGCAAACGGACCGTCAGGCAACGTCAGCCCCGTCCCGATCGATTTCGTTCACCATCGATCCCACTCAGCACTAAAGGCTCAGCATTAAAAACTCAGCACGAAAGGTAATATGCAATATTGGACATTGGGCGCAATCCCGGCCAGACAGGTGCGGCAAGCTTGGGTGGACTGGGCCAGCCATGTTTGTAATGGTACCCGGTTATAATGGTACCCAGTGGGTGTAGATTGCCGCTTGGCCCCAGGGATGACCCGTGGCATCAATCACATTCCAGAGGATACCATTCTCAATCCGAAAGCGCTGCCCGGTAGGAGTAATCCGCACAGCGCTGAAGCGATCGACATAGCCTTGACTGGCCGCTTGGGCTAGGAGGCGATCGCGTTCAGCTTGCAGCAGGGGTTCGGCGGTACGGCGAGAGGGCATTTGGGTAAAGGTGTCCCAGTCAAGTTGCCATTGTTCAAGGGCGCGGCGGTTGGCGTAGTTAAAAATCGGGTCAGTTTCAGTACCGTGGGAAATCAGGACAAAGGGGGCTTCAAACAGGGCTTGGGCAATTTCAGCCTCACTGCCAGCCAGCGTCAGTAAGGGTTTCCCTGTCCAATGTTCAAAGCTATAGAGCAGCCGTTGAGAGTGGTGAATAACAGTGGCTTGTTGCCACGGTGGGGTGGTGTACAAAGATGGGGGCATCATAACAGGGGATCGGATTCTGTCCCCGTCAGAATTTACTCTTGGGTGAATTGAATTATAGTCAACTTAATATGATGTGTGTGAGGTGTGGTCATGACAGTGCCTTCCCAGCCGTCTGCGAGGGGTCGTGCAACCGGAATGAATAATAGCCACCCCCCGATGCCGCAAGACACGGTGGTGAAAAGCGCGGCAGCCCCCTTTGCGGCAGCCCGACGAACAGTCATGGCCCGCCAGCCGATCGCCCTGATCTCGGTACAGGGTGATCCGACGGCGACGAAGGTGGAGGGAACCGCGATCGGACAAAGTGTCTACGTGCGCCAGGTGGGGGAAGCGCTGGCCAAGTTAGGCTGGCAGGTGGATATTTTTACCCGCAAAGCGGACGCGGATGTGGCGGCGATCGTTGAGCATGGCCCCCATTGCCGGACCGTCCATCTCCCGGCTGGCCCACCCACCCACTTACCAGAGGCGGAGGTCTTTGCCCATGTGCCCCAGTTTGTCGAAGCCCTCCATGCCTTTCAAACCAAGCAGGGGACGCAGTATCCCCTTGTCCATACCAATGGCTGGTTGTCCGGGTGGAGCGGCTTGCAGCTTCGGCAGCACAGCAACGTACAATTGGTCCACACCTACCACACCCTGGGATGTATTGAATATCAAGCCTGCCCCCAACGCCCAGCCATTGCCGCCACGCGCCAGCAGGTCGAACAACAAATTTTGCACCATGCCCACCGGGTTGTGGCCACTAGCCCCCAGGAACAGGAGGCCTTACACCGACTCATTGCTGCTGATGGCCGGATTGAAATGATTCCCTGCGGGGCGGATCTGGAGCATTTTCGCAGCCTCCCCAAGGCGGTGGCCCGTGCCCAGTTGGGGTTGACTGACCCGACGCAAGTGGTTCTGTATGTGGGACGGTTTGCGGCCCATAAGGGGGTTGAAACCCTGATTCGGGCCTTTGCCCACTGCTATGAGCGCCACACCCACCCCGACCTGCGGTTATTGTTGGTGGGGAGTGGTCAGGCCGACAGAGTCGATGATCCCGAACGGATGCGCTTGGAAACCTTGGTCCAAAACCTGGGTGTACAGGGCGTGACGCAGTTTGTGGGGCAAGTCAGCTACGAGGCGCTGCCCCTCTACTACACCGCCGCCGATGTGTGTGTGATTCCCAGTCATTACGAACCGTTTGGCTTGGTCGCGATCGAGGCGATGGCCTGTGGGACACCCGTGGTGGCCTCAGATGTTGGGGGCCTCAAATTCACTGTGATGCCGGGGGAAACGGGGTTATTGGTGCCCTCCCAAGATGTGATGGCCTTTGCCCATGCCATTGAGCGGGTCCTAGCGGATGCAGCCTGGGTGAATCAGTTAAAGCAGCAAGCTGCGAACCGTGTCCGGCAAACCTTTAGCTGGGCCAGTGTGGCTGGCCAGTTGAGTGATTTATATCGGCGCTTGCTGGCCCAGTCGATCACCCAGGAACAACTGTGGGTGGATGGTCCGGCAGTCCCGTGGCCCCGTCAACTACCTGCCCCGCCGCTAGAGCCGCTGCCCGCTGTCCCGCGCGCGAAGGCGTCCTAGGGTATCACCTGGATGGGCTAACTGCGGAAGGGGGAGATCCACCCCCGGAGGAAGTAAAAGATCGAGGTTAAATACTCACTGAGGGCACGGGTGGTTTGGGCCAGGGCGGTGGCACTGGGGATCAAACCGGCGATCGTCGGGCGAGGCCACGGGGGGCGAGATGGCGTTTCTGGCACGGGCACACAGGGCGGACGCTCACGGGTGTCAGGCCCCTGGTCGATCGGAGTCGTGGGTACCCCCTCGCCCTCGGTGGACTGGGCAAAGCTCCCATCGCCCCGTTTTCCCCGCAGGCGGACTGGGTTGGCCGCCGCACAGGTGGCATCGGGTTCCGTGGGGGGTGGGTTGGGGGCTGCAAAGGTATAAAAATTGGTCGGACGGGCGATCGGTTCTAGGCCCAGGCGCTCAAAGGTTAATACTGCCCGCGACATTTCCAACGCCGAGCCAACCAGCACTAAACGATTGGGGGGTTGATTACCCTGGACCAGTTCCTTCACCCGTTCGCCAATTTGGCGCAGATTGGCCCCGGCGCAATAGGGCTGGCGCTCGACCTCGTGGCTGCTGCCATCGGGGGGGACGAGTTGGGTGCGGGTGATGGCATCCTTGCGTATCCGCAAAATTTCCGCCTCTGCGATTCCAGGCCGATGCGCCCGGAGGGCGATCGCCGTATCCTCAGCCGCCTGGACCTCCGGTTCCCAATTGCCATCGTTATTGGTAGCCACACAGACAATCAGGGGGAAATCTTTTTTCATCCGACCTTGGTAGAGTTCCGCCGTATAAGGAATGCGGTTATCCATGACCTGAACTTGGTTGGGCAGTTCAAGGCCGTTGCTCAAGTGGGCATGACGGGTGGCGTTATCGGCCAGCAAGACCAGGGGACCGGCCACATCGGGGAGGGGGTGGACCTCATGGAGGGCTTCCATTTCCAACTCACGGGTGAGGAGGGTGGCCACAAAGGGCAAACTGGCCAACAACAGCAAGGGCAAGGCAATGCGGGCCGTCAGCATGGAAACCGCCAGAATCCCCCCCTTGCGGATACCCACGACGGTCGTGAGCCACAGGATAAGCACAATCCCTAGGGGCGTGAAGAGCCAGGGTAGGAGTAAATCACCAATGATGCCAATCGTGCCCCCCCCGGCATTGCGGAACAGGAGGGTGATCAGGAGGAACACCAACATTCCCCCCAGGACGGTTAACCAGAAGGGGGGAATCAGCCGCAGGAGCAGATACCACAGCAGCGACCCCAGCACGGCCCATAGGAAAAATTGGGTGATGAGGGAGAAAATATCAACCACTAGGAGCATGGGACGCTCTCCTCACAAGCAGCATCATTACCAGCAGCGTCATTCAGTCTGCCCAGATTATGACCTGATTTAGCCAAATCGCCCGTTGATCCGGTTGGGCTTGGCCAACCTTCATCCGATCGGGTGACCAGCCTGGTTGAGGCGATCGCGTTAGTCCCTTTGCTAGGGTGAGCCAATGCATATTGCAATGCCCGATGTAATGCCCCATCTCTGCTTGGCTCCTCTACAGCCCCTATATGCGTCATGACTTATACACACTGGGTTTACCAATTCTGGCCTCACTGCCGGGTTGCCTGTGAATTATCCTCCCTAACGCCGCAACCCACTCCCTTGCGGCTACGACCGTTAGCCTCACCAACCACACCAGTTGTGTCTCCGTGTCCTGCCGATCCGGCTGCGATCGCGCCTAGCGCCCCCGATCGCCCAGCTACCGATGGCCCCGTCCCCACCGCTCCCCTAGACCCGGATGCGGAAGATACGGCGAGCCTAAACCCGGCCTATCCCGATCGCGATCTGACGGCCACCTATGCCTTAGAGCGGCGCATTTTTCTTTAGGAGGTGGCTTGCCGTACTGGTCACTGGCTTGGTTTAATAGGCAACGGCAGGCAGTCTGATTGGGACGGGTTGCCAGGGTTTTTAACGTGTGCCTAGGGGGAACATTATGGCGGACGCCATCACGCCTGCGGTCAGCGATCGGATTTGCAAACACATGAACGAAGATCATGCCGATGCGGTGGCCCTCTATGCCCGTGTTTTTGGCCAACTGCCAGCGGTGACAGCGGCCCAAATGCAAGCGATCGACCCAGAGGGAATGGATTTATTGGCCCAGGTGGCAGGCAGTACCCAACCTGTGCGTATTTTGTTCGACCATCGCCTTCAGGACTCGGAAGATGCCCACCAAACCTTGATTGCAATGGTGCGACAAGCCCGCACTCAGGGTTAATGGAACCTAGGGTTAATGGAACAATGACAGCCGGGACGGCTATCCCACCAGGGGCGGTGGCAGTCCTCGCTGTATTCAATAAATACTCATTGAACAATGACAGCCGGGACGGCTATCCCACAAGAGACAATGTTTGGCTAATGCTTGGTCAAGCTTAAGATGAATGCTCGCGACAGGATCAGCCCAAACGGTTCCCTGATCACCCTGGGTGTGCCATAGGGGCTTGGAGCCGCCGCTCAGCAACGCTGCAATTTACGACTGGCAGCGTACTAATCACTGCCGCCAGCGCTGAGGGCGGCCACGACGGCCTGTTGGCTGGTGGCCTGGTAGATGGCCTGCAAATACTGCATGACCGCCTGACTGGAGAGGGCACTGGCGGCGGCTGTTCCTAAGGCGTTGGATGCGAAGGGGATAGGACCTAGGGTGTCCAGGATGGTCTCGCTGCTGGGGGGGGGGGAAATGACCACCAG
>NZ_JBRCAD010000039.1:0-49808 GCF_053493415.1 Trichothermofontia sp.
CCCCTTGGTTAGCCCCCTCGGCTAGGCCCCCCTAGTCACTTGCCGGATGGGGCCAGCGGCCCCCGGCGCTGACGTTGTGATGGGGTTAGTATGTCCCGATTTCAGTCACTTTTATTGCCTTGACGGGTTGAAACTTCCCGAAGCATCTATGCAAATTACTGACGATCTGAATCAACTGCTCGATATTCTGCCTGATGAATTGCAGTCGCGCCTGCGCCACCACCCCGATCGCGATCAATTGGTGGAGGTGGTGATGGATTTGGGCCGGGTGCCAGAGGCTCGCTTCCCCCATCGGGTGGAGGAACTGTCGGCGAATCCGGTGACGCGCCCAGTCTTGGCCACCTGTGTGCAGCGGGTGGGCAGCTTCAGCAGTGATAACCGGGCCGGGATTGAGCAAACCCTGCACCGCATTAGCGCCATTCGCAATCGGACGGGGGATGTGGTCGGCTTGACCTGCCGGGTGGGCCGCGCTATTTTTGGCACCACCAGCATGATTCGCGATCTGGTGGAAACCGGGCGATCGCTCCTGCTCCTGGGTCGGCCTGGGGTGGGCAAAACGACGGCCCTGCGCGAAATTGCCCGGGTCCTAGCGGATGAACTGGGCAAACGCGTCGTGATTATCGATACCTCCAACGAAATTGCGGGCGATGGGGATATTCCCCATCCGGCGATCGGGCGGGCGCGACGGATGCAGGTGGCCCGTCCGGAGTTACAGCATCAGGTGATGATCGAAGCCGTGGAAAACCACATGCCAGAGGTGATCATCATTGATGAAATTGGCACGGAACTAGAGGCCCTAGCGGCGCGAACGATCGCCGAGCGCGGCGTACAACTGGTCGGCACGGCCCACGGGAATCAAATCGCCAACCTGATCAAAAACCCCACCCTCTCCGATTTAATTGGCGGCATCCAGTCCGTCACACTAGGGGATGAGGAAGCTCGCCGTCGTGGTAGCCAGAAAACGGTCCTGGAGCGCAAGGCGCCCCCCACCTTTGAGATCGCGATCGAAATGCTGGAACGGCAACGCTGGGTCGTGCATGAGCAGGTTGCTGAAACCGTCGATACCATCCTGCGCGGACGGCCTGTCAGCCCCCAAATTCGCACCCTGAACGAAGCGGGTAACGTCGCCATCACCCGCGAACTGGCTCCGGCCCAGGCTGCTCCCCCTACGATGCCCCCCTTTGCTAAGGGGTGGCAAGCCTCTGGTCGCATGGTGCCCTTGCCCAGCAGCCCCAGTTCCCGGAAGGCGGCCCGATCGTCGGTTCCCCTGTCGGAGGAGCAATACTTTGCCCAACTGCTCGATGCCTCCCTCACGGCTCAACCACTTCCCTCAGCCGAGTTGGCGGCATTTGAGGGCGAATCGGGGCCAGGCCGGGAGTCGATCGTGGATTTTCCCGCTGCTATCCCGATCGCGCCGGGGGGCGATACGCTGTGTATCTACCCCTATGCCGTCGGTCGTCAACAATTGGAGCAGGCTATTCACACCCTCGCCCTCCCCGTGGCGATCACGAAAAATATTGATGAAGCCGATGTGATCCTGACGGTGCGATCGCAGGTGAAGGGCCACTCCAAACTCAAGCACTTGGCCAAAATGCGCCAAGTCCCGATCCACGCCATCAAGGCCAGCACCTTACCCCATATTGTCCGTGCCTTGCGGCGCATGCTCAACGTGGATGAGCCAGTCTCGGCCAGTGGTCTTGATCTCAGCCTGTTCTCCTCCACGGGCAGCGATGACGAGTTGGAAGCCCTAGAAGAAACCCGTCTGGCGGTGGAGCAAATTGTCTTACCGAAGGGGCAACCAGTGGAGTTACTACCGCGATCGGCCAAGGTGCGCCGAATGCAACACGAGTTGGTGGAACACTATCACCTCAAGTCCGCCAGTTTTGGTGAGGAACCCAATCGGCGGCTACGGATTTATCCGGCCTAGGGAGGCAGTGACAGGTAACAGTAACAGGGAATCTGATATTCCGAAATATTGAAACTGTAGGGGCGGGTTGCGCCGAAATCCCCGCAGCCTAGCGAGTGACTTGGTTAACCCGCCCCCTGGGATTTTGGGGTATCCGCGCCGTCCAGCGAGTGACTTGATTAACCCGCCCCCTGGGATTTTCTGGCATCCCCACAGCCCAGCGAGTGGCTTGATTAACCCGCCCGCTGGGATTTTAACCCTACTCACATCCCCCTCTTCCCCCGCAGGATGGGACAAAATCTGTCACAGGGATGACGTTAATCCTGAGTATTAATTGCAAGATCGTAATCATAAGGATTACAACGCTGGGGACCCCTTTCTGCCAGCGGATCAGGCGGCATCACCGACACCGGGTTGGGACTTCTGACTGGCTGCCCCACGCCCTTCCCGAATTCCGCGCAACTCGATACAGTGACGTAAGCAATCATGTTGACTGCTCTTCCGCAACCGCTTCTCCCCCAACGCAGCGTGACGACCGATCGCATTCTAGTTGTTGATGACTCGCCCGATAATGCCTATCTCATTCAGGCCGTACTGGATTCAGAAGGGTATGTGGTTGAGGTGGCTGCGGATGGCTATACGGCATTGCGTCAGGTCGAGCAGGCGCCGCCGGATCTGATCATGCTGGATGTGATGATGCCGGAGATTGATGGTTACGAAGTCACCCGGCGCATTCGCAATAATCCCCGCTTACCCTTTGTCCCGATTTTACTGATCACGGCATCGGATCAACCCAGTGTAGTGCGGGGGCTGGATTTGGGGGCGGATGATTTTATCCGTAAGCCCGTCGAGTTTGATGAACTGCTGGCGCGGGTGCGATCGCTGCTGCGTCTGAAACACACGATCGAGGAACGTAACCAAATTGCCCGCCAACGGGAGGATTTTGTCTCGCGTTTGACCCATGACTTGCGAACACCGTTGATTGCCGCCGATCGCATGTTCAACCTGTTTTTAGAGGGTGCCCTAGGGGAGTTGACGCCCCAAATGCAAGAGGTCATCCCCAGCATGATCCGCAGCAATCAAAATTTGCTCCAGATGGTGAACCAATTGCTGGAGGTCTATCGCTATGAAGCGGGGGCCAAGTCGTTGACCTTTTCTACGGTCAATCTTCAGGACTTGTTACAGGAAGTGGTGCTGGAACTACGGCCTCTCGCTACGGCCAAAAATATCGCGCTTGGGTTTGCCACCGCCTGCGGTCCCACGACCTTCACCCGGTTTGAAGTCGCGGGCGATCGTCAGGAGTTGCGGCGGGTGTTCACGAATCTGGTGGGGAATGCGATTAAATTTACCGATCGCGGAGCCGTAAAAGTGGCCCTCGCCTGCGTGATGGCTGATCCGGTTAATGACCCATTTCCTAATCAAGCCTGGTTAGTCATTCGGGTGAAGGATACGGGTCCCGGTATCCCCGCAGCGGAGCAAGTAACCCTATTCCAGCGCTTTCGCCAGGGCAACCATACCCGATCGGGCAGTGGCCTGGGTTTGCATCTCTCCCGACAAATTGTGGAGGCGCATGGGGGGACGATCGAAGTTGAGTCCCTAGCTGGCCAGGGAAGTGCCTTTATTGTGCGCTTACCAGCCCTCCAAACTTGACACAACTCTCAACTAAATTAGAGAAGGCACGCACAAGCCGTAGATCATAAATTGAAATTACGGTAGTCGTCTCGACTGCCAATCTAAAATCTAAAATCTAAAATCTAAAATCAAGCAACAGCAGTCAAGATGCCCGCCCCTAAAATCGTTCCTTTGGCCTATGTCCTTGTCTTCTTATCCCCGTGATCTCACTGGCTACGGTGCCCATCCTCCCCATCCCCGCTGGCCAGGAGATGCCCGTTTGGCGCTGCAAATTGTGATGAATTATGAGGAAGGTTCAGAGTATTCGATTCCAGATGGGGATAATCGCTCCGAAACCTATTTATGGGAAGTACCAGGTGCATCGATGGGACCGGGGCAACGAGATTTGATCGTGGAGTCAGTGTATGAATATGGCAGTCGGGCTGGTTTTTGGCGGTTAATGCGATTGTTTCAAAGCCGCCAGATACCCATTACGGTGTTTGGGGCAGCTCTGGCGTTGGAGCGAAACCCGGAGGCGGCGCAGGCCATTGTTGCAGCGGGTTACGATATTTGCTGCCACGGGTGGCGGTGGCTCGGGTTTCATGAGATGAGCGAGGTGGAAGAACGCCATCAGATGCAGTTGGCGATCGCTTCGCTCCAAAAACTCACGGGATCGCGACCGCTGGGGTGGTATTGCCGCTATGCACCGAGTGTGAATACGCGCCGTTTGGTGGTGGAAGAAGGCGGTTTCCTCTACGACTCTGATGCCTACAATGATGATTTACCCTACTGGGTTGAAGTGGTGGGGAAGCCCCATCTGGTGATTCCCTATACCCTCGATAATAACGATATGAAATTCTCGGTTGCACCGGGATTTAACAGCGGGGATGACTTTTTTACCTATTTGAAAGATGCTTTTGATGTGTTGTATCAAGAAGGGGAAACGGCTCCGAAAATGATGTCGGTGGGGTTGCATACGCGCCTCGCGGGACGCCCCGGACGCACAGCAGCCTTGGCCCGCTTTCTCGATTATGTGCAAAGCCACGATCTGGTCTGGATTTGCCGCCGCCTCGATATCGCCCAGCATTGGCTTCAGTATCATCCCTATCCAGCGCTCAATCCAGGGTAGGCGATCGCCGGGGGGCTGCTCAGGCCGACGGCAGGGTTGAAGAACGGGCGATCGTCCAATGGCGATCGGAGGATTGATAGACCTCCACCCCCGCCAGACCCACGGTCTGGACCATTGCGGTCACTTCCGCTAGGGTAAAAGCGGCACAGAGGGAATCGTGGAACAGTTGGGCCTGATGGGCATCATAGTCTGGGCCAATCTGGGCAACCAACGCCGCTACTGTGGCCCGATCCGCCGGACGCAGCAAGTCCCGCAATAAAATACCCCCACCCGGTTTGAGTACCCGTTGCAACTCCCGCAGGCAAGGCAAGGGATCGGGAAGGTGGTGTAGGATGCTGTTGGCAATCACGAGGTCAAACTGGGCATCGGTATAGGGTAACTGCTTGGCATCGGCCTGCACCAGGATCACCTGGCCCTGACAACCGGCGGCCTGTACATTATTGGCTCCCACCTTGAGCATATTTTCTGATCGATCGATCGCGCGGATCTGCCACTGGGGGCGCTGCTGGGCAATCAGGATCGGAATCCGCGCCGTACCCGTGCCCAAGTCCAGCACCTGGGCAACGCCTGGTGGCCCCAGGGCGATCGCTAATGCCGCAAAGTCGGTATTGACCGCCGTGAAGTCCATCGCATCGTAGGCGATCGCCTCTGCCCAGGTATCCATCACTTCCGGTTCCAAAACCCGTTCCATCCTTACCCCTCCCCCGATAGCGGCTGGTACGCTTCCCCATTCCTCCTGCCTGTTGATCGCAGATTGAACGGGTATCCAAAATCTTCTTGACAATTCCAATTTTTAGGCTATTGTTTAGCCACAACTTGACGCTAGTCGCGTTGTGCCACTAATTATAGTGGCAGGAACTATCTTTTATAGATTGTTCACCCCACAAGTAGTGTTGTGGCTTTTTCGTATTGGTATTGGGATCTTCTCACCATGCAATTAAGCCGCCACTTTTTAATCGTTGGCAACGGTTAGTGAATTTCCCTCAAGGATGCCCACTGGTTGGCTTACCCGCGTCAGTCCCCATGCCCGAATGCTAATGCGATAATCGCGAAGAAGCAATTATGTCACCGTCTCACATCAATCTCTCTACACCCCGTTCTATCCCGTCACAGGTCCTCGCCTTCGATCGACCTGCTCGACGACGGGTGCCTCCCCATCGCCTCGTTTTTATTGATCCGGGGGTTGAGGCTTATCAGCAATTGGCGGCGGGTGTGTTGCCGGGGGTTGAGGTGGTGGTTTTAAACCCTGATGAGGATGGGATTGACCAGATCAGCCAGCATTTATTGCGGCAACAACAACGGGTCACGAGCCTGCATTTGGTCTCCCACGGGGAACCGGGCCGAGTTTGGTTGGGGACAACTCGCCTGGACCTTCAGAATTTGATGCACTATGCCCGCCAGATTCATCGCTGGAGTTATGCCCTAGCCGAGTCGGCTGAGGTGTTTATCTATGGGTGTAATGTGGCCCGTGAACGGCGCGGGCAGATCTTTGTTCAACAATTAAGCCGTTTGACGGGCGCAAGTGTGGCGGCTTCCTTGGGGTTAACGGGAAATGCAGCCCTTGGCGGGGATTGGGAATTAGCCTATCGCACTGGGCCGATGCGATCGCCCCTTGCCTTTCGAGCCGCCACCTTGCAGGACTATCCCGGTGTGTTTTTCACCATTATCGATGATGGCGACTCAGGGTTTCTTCAAACGGGTGCCTGGTCAATTGCGAATGGCATCGGGTTTCAGAATGATCTGCGTACCGCCAGTGCGGGTGCCCCAGCGGATACACCCGGCAATCTGGCCATCTGGACCTTCACGGGCTTAGCACCGGGGGCCTACCGGGTATCGACAACCTGGGTGCCGCAGTCGGGTGCGGCCAGTAACGCCCCCTTTACCCTGACGGGAGGTGTCCCCCTAACGGTGAATGTGAACCAACAACTGAACCCTAGCGGTCAGATCGTGACAGGGGGGGCAACGTTCCAGGATGTCTTGGGGTCCTATACCATTGTGGGCAATAGCCTCACGGTGCAATTAGCGAATAATGCCAATGGCGTCGTCATTGCGGATGCCGTTCGTATTGAACCGCTCAATGTCAATGTGATTGGCAGCAATCAACCCCCTGTCAACTTTGTCCCTGCTACCCAGGCCACCCGCCCTAATACCCCCCTGTTGTTTTCGCCCAATGCAGGGAATGGCATTACGGTAACTGATCCGGATGCGGGCAATAATCCGGTTTTGATCTCGTTGATTGCCACCAACGGTACCATCACGCTCAATGGGACGAATGGGCTTTCCTTCCGGCAGGACGAGGGGGATGGGATCAACGATCGCAGCATGAGCTTCAACGGTAGCCTTGCCAATGTGAATGCTGCCCTGAATGGCCTCCGCTTTGATCCCGATCCCAACTTCAGTGGAACAGCAACCCTATCGATTGCCACGAATGATCTGGGCAATACGGGTACGGGTGGTCCCCTGGTGGATACCGATATCATTACGATCAATGTGGGTAATTTGATTACCGGACCAGGGTTCCCCACGAATCCCTCTAATCCTTTGCCACCGGGGATTGACATTAGCATTCCCAGTTTCAATGGTCCCTTTAATCAGATCTTGGGAACCAATGCTAGTGAAACGATCGTGGGCACCAGTGGCAATGATGAAATTTTTGGCTATCAGGGTAATGATTCCCTGCTGGGCAATCAGGGACGCGATCGCATCTTTGGCGGTCAGGATAATGACACCCTGCACGGGGGTAGGGGAGACGACACCCTGTATGGCGGTAAACAACGCGATCGTTTGTTTGGGGATGATGGCAACGATGTGCTGCGCGGCGACCTTGATAACGATACCCTCTTTGGAGGGCAAGGCAACGATACGCTCTTTGGCGGCAAGCAAAATGATTGGCTGTATGGCGATCGGGGCAACGATACCCTCAGTGGCGATGATGGCAATGATACGCTGGATGGCAGCAATGAGAAGTTTGCTGGGTTTGGCGAAATCGATGTGCTAATTGGTGGTGCAGGCGCTGATCTTTTTGTTTTGGGCAATAGCTTCCAAGCCTATTATGATGACGGCAGCTCCAGTAGTCCTGGTATCGATGCTTTTGCCCGCATTGCTGACTTTAATATTGCTGAAGATTTTATTCAACTCAAGAGTGGACTTGACTACTACATTGGTTCTGCGTTTAATACGGCTGCTATTTATATCGACAACGATGGCTCGCCAGGAACCAGCAGTAATGATGAGCTGATTGCGGTGCTGGATAACATTTCACCCGCAGCCAATATTACACCGCGTTTTATCTTTGTTTAAGTTGGTCCGTTTCAGTTGGCCGGCCTAAGAGGATGTTTTAAAAGGGGGATCGCGGTTAAAACCGCGACTACGAACCTCGGCGTTTGATTGTTCTAAGCGTTGTTTTGCGTTTGTAGTGGCGACTTCAGTCGCCAAAACGGCTGGTTTCTGGGCTTTTAAAACACTCACGAGCCATTGAGAATTGCTACCGTTGTTCAGTATTCGGGTACCCCCACACAGAGTGCCTCAAACCGCGATTGATTTAAATGCTTTAAAAGCAACAACAGCACCGGCAGGACCGCTATCCCTTTTCCTCTATCTGCTGGAGTCTATTTGAAGTGGGACTAATGTGCAATTACCTGAGTAATAGTCACTCCCCAAACTTCCTGTTTTTAGAGCGAGGAAATGGCCGCAATCAACTGGGATGCTGTTGTCGTTAAACGAGACACATTCACGTGGAAATCGATAACTGACCTCCTTAATTTCCGTGAATTAGACGTTTTGTGATCTAGAAGCTTGGAGCTCCTATTGCCAAGATATCGCAATTTTCTAGCGGGGATCAGTTTTACGACAAAAGTTCACACTTTGCGTAAAGTTGTCTAAAGTCAGCCCATTTTTCCTGAGAGACCGTCAACCGCATCCAATGGCAGCGGGCCTTAGGGTTAGGCGTGTGCAGGTGGTGCAGTGGGTGGTAACCCGTGCCTAGGACGATGAAATGTGGTCTTGCAGCAGCCAAAAGCCACTATAGGTGACGCCAGCGTTATCCGGTTGCACGAGGAGAAAGTGGAGGCCCCGGCTGCGATATTTGCGCTCAACAAATAACTGGGCGGCGGCGGTCACCTCGGCATCCTGAAAAGTGGCTAATACCCAACGATCGGTCTCTCCTGCCTCTAGGATCAAGCCATTGAGTGGTCCTGGGATGAATTTCAAGGCAACTGGTTGGGTGTCCTGCAACCAAAGGGCTAGGGCCAACGAGCGCCGCCCGCCATCGATGATGACGCCTGGGATGGGCAACGTTGCCGCTAATCCCAAACGCAGGGGCGATCGCGTTGCCGGTAGCTCTAGGACTGGCATGGGACGATCGCGAAAAGCCGCCATTAGCTCAGCCGCTGGTAGGCTGGCAAAACGCCATTGGTCGCCCCAGAGGTGATCGGGTAAGGGTTGCGGGGGCCGACGATCGCTCATATAGGGAACTGGGATTGTGGACGACAAGCGTGCTGGGCGAAGGTTACCCAAAGCTGTGACTTAAACGGGAATTTGGCTAATGGTAATGCTACCGCCAAAGCAGTGGGCAACATCTGTCCCTGCCACGATCGGACGTTTGGCATACTCACCCACATAGTGATATGTGCTACCTTCGATGGCGTAATGAATCGGTAAAGGTTGCACACAGGGTTGGCAAAATACCATTTCGGGGTCAGCCTCTGCTGCTTCCAGGTAGGGAAAATTCACATTCCAAAAGTGGCCGGGTTGGGGAGGCCGATCGAGGAGCGTCGCCAATACCCGTTCCGTCAACCGCTGCACGATCGTCCAATCCACGGGATGTTTTCCCTTACGGTATTGGGAGAGGGCAATGCTGGGGATGCCATGAAACGTGGCTTCCCGGACGGCGGCGACGGTGCCAGAGGTGTAGATATCGACGCCCAGGTTTCCCCCGGCATTCACCCCCGCTAAAACCCAATGGACTTGGGGATGGAGGTGAAGGCCGACCCGCACGCAATCGGCAGGGGTGCCCGCGATCGCCCAGGCCATCTCGGTACGCTGCTCCACCGTGATCGGGCGATGGGTGGTTACCTGGTGGCCACAGCCGGAAAACTCCGTATTGGGCGCAACCACCACGCCTTGCCCCGCGATCGCCCGTTGTAGGGTTTGTAAGCCAGGGGCATCAATGCCATCATCATTGGTCAACAGCAGCAACATGAATGAACCGTCACAGGGAGGTAAGGAGCGTCGTGACCACCTCAGTGGTGGTGTGGGTGAGGGGCAACCCAAAAATTACTCACATCGTAGCCCAGGTCATGCAGCATTTGCCGGAACAGGGGCAGGCTCAGGCCAATCACATTGGTGTGGCAACCCTCTAGTTTTTCCACCCAAACCCCGCCTTTCCCTTCCAGGGCAAAACACCCGGCACACTGGAGCGGTTCCCCCGTTGCCACATAGGCGTGAATTTGGGCATCCGTCGGGGTGGCAAAAAACACCTCCGTCACCTGGCAGCGCACCAGGGTCAGGTCCTGCTGCAAATCGATCAGGGCGTGGCCTGTATAGAGTTTCCCCACGTGCCCCCGCATTTGCTGCCAGCGGGCGATCGCGGTGGCGGCATCCGCTGGCTTGCCGTGGACTTCCCCATGAATCGACAGGACTGAATCACAGCCCACCACGAGCCACGGTGGCAAATCCACCAGGGGATATTCATCCCGAATGCGATCCGCCACCGCTGTCGCCTTGCAGCGGGCCAGGGTTTCGACTAAGGCTTGGGGAGCCGCGATCGCCACCTGTGATTCATCAAAATCACTGGGACGGACGATCGGCTCAATCCCGATCGCCTGCAATAACCGCCGCCGTGCTGGCGACGCGGATGCCAAAACGACTTGGGGCATAGCCATTAGGGGTTAGGACACTGTAAACGAGTTCACCACGGTTTTAAACAAGCCTTGAACCTGGGGCCACCGTTGCTCCGAGGTAGAGAGATTGAAGGTAAAGAGGCGATCGCCACTCACCACGACACTGGCGAGGTTATGCCGCCGTTGCCCCTCGCGCTCCACGGCATACTCCAGAACATAGTAGGTTTTGGTTGCCATCTCATGAGCCTCGGCATTCACCAGTTCAACGCTGGTCGGGGTGGCCGAGTTCGATTGGGCCGTTAATGCCGGTTGCAAGGCGCGTTTGACTAATTCCTGCCCCACTTGGGAGGGCGTCCCCAGGGCACTCAAGGATTTCCCCGGTGCGATCGGGCTGATCACCACACTGACATTTTCCGTTGTCTCAATCAGGTCGTGGAAGACCACATCTGGGCCATTGGTCACCTGCACCTGTAGCCAACCGGGCGGATAGAGAAATTCGTAGCCATCGGCCTGATCGGTATAGCGATTCAGGCCACTGGCCGGGGAGCCACAACTTTGTAAGACAACCCCCACGATCGCCAATAACAGCACGAACCAGCGTTGCAAACCGCGCATGTATGAAGTCCTAATGTATTCCTGATGCTGACTTGATAATTTGGCTGCATAAGCCCTTTCCATTGTCGCATAGGACCTGGGATCGATCAGGGGCGGGGTTTGATGAACAAATCGAGGATCACTTGCCCCACGCTCACGATCGCCAAAATTAGGATCAGGCTAATCGGATGTAACTGGGTGCCCGCGATCGCCAGGACCAGTAGAAAAGCCGCTGTCCCAAAGCGGATGCTGGCAATCAGGGTGCGTTGGCGCGGATGCCCCCAGGAAACGGTGATCAGGTGCAATACCCCCAACGCCAGGAAACACAGGGCCAGGGCACCGCTCATCAGCCAGCGCTCTGCCGTGTGCAGAGGTAAATTCGGTTCACTAAAGATCAGGTGATAGACCCCCACCCCGGTTGCCGCTAGCCCAATCATCAAGAGTAAATGGGTATACAGCCAAATCACGCCAGACACAAAACGCCCCTGACGATAGGACTCCAGGGGGGAAGCATCCACACTATCGAAATAAATCCACCACAGGCTGAAGGCAATAATCAAACCCAGCAGCCCCGTTTCCCCGGCAAATAACCCTAGGGTCTGGCCAGAAATACCGCCCACCACGCCGACGACGGATTCCCCCAACACAATGATCGTAAACAGGCCCAATCGCTCCGAGACATGGGCCATGTGGGGCGGCACTTGTTGAAACGATCGCCCTGCCACGATCGGCGTGGCTAAGTCAATCACCATTGCGATCGCCCATAGGACAAAACGCCACGGAGGGGGCACAAAAATCGACAGTAGCCAGAGGGCCACGGCAATCCCAAAGCCGATCGCGAAGGTGATGGTCAACGGACGGGCGATCGGAACATGGTAGCCTGCCCGGAGGTACTTAAAAATCAGAATGCTCCGGACAGCGATATAACAGAGGGCAAACCCCACAGACGTTTTACCAAAGCCATCATGCACCGTGACGGCCATGATCGCCACGATGAACATCTGCATTAGGGTCAACACCCGATGGCCTAGGTCATCCGTGTCAAAGCGGGTGGCGTAGAATGTGGCCCCCACCCAGCACCACCAGACGGGGATAAACAGCCCCACAAACTGCAAAAAGCCCAGCCAGGTGACGTGTTTCCCGAAGGTGTGCCCCAACTCGGCAACGGCGACCACAAAAATCAGGTCATAGAACAATTCCAGCCAGGTGGCATGGCGTTCTTCTTCTGCCGTTTCGTTACCCGATCGCAAGCGGGGCGGTTCCCAAAGGGGTTTTGACATAGGGCGTTATTTCCTGAGCGATCGCGCGGGCCATCATACAAGACGATACCGTCTTTCACGCATGGATGGCTGAGTGAGTCCAAACTTGCCACAGGTGGAGATGGAAGCCCTGCTGGCTTTTTTTGCTAGTTTTGTGTTGGATAGTGATGTTGTACGGCAAATCATGAGGTGGGATATGGCAGTCCTCCGTGAATCACCCTGGTACCAGGAAATTCTCCGGGAAGGGGAACGCCAAGGCCGACAAGAAGAAAGTCGATCCCTTGTTCTGAAACTGCTCCGCCGCCGGGTTGGAGACCTGCCGCCAGATCTGACTGCCCAGGTGCAAGTGTTATCGCTGGCGCAATTGGAGGTCTTGGCTGAGGCGTTGCTAGAGTTTACCGAATTGGCGGATTTAGTCAATTGGCTTGACTCCCAGGCAGATAGGCATCTGCCGTGAGGAGAGGCAGTGGCTGGGTAACATGAATCGTACCGTTTGAAACCGCACGTTCGCGCCGCGTCTCCCTAGGAGCATCGCCCTGCCTAATATCGTCCTACCTAATACGGTTAGATGGGGGTGAGCCACTGGGCGACATTACGCACATAGGTGTGAATATCGTCGATCGCTCTGGGGGTATTTTGAATGCGATCGCTGGGGGGATCGGAGACAAAGCTGGGGCAGCCCAGGCGCGTATCCCAGTTGTAATCACAGAAATGATGGAACGTGGACTGGGCGATCCCCCGCCCCAATAGATTGCCCTGCTCATCCTGACTATGTTCAAAGGCGACGACCAGGTTAAAGTCCCGACCGGTGATTTTGCTGGTGCCCTTGGCGATCACGCGGGCGGTGGGGTCACTGGCGGGCGCACCGATGCCCCCCTCGTGGGGATGGGCGGGGAAGAATTCAATCACCCCATTGGGGGCATTCGGATTTTTCAGAACGGGATGCACCGGGTCCAGGATCTGGATTCGCTGATAGTCGCCATTGAGGCCGGAGTGGTAATTGGGCCAGGAAATATAGGTGGTGCAGGTGTCGTCAATACAGTGGCGGGAGGGGTCAGGGTCGGGGTTGCGGGTTTGGAAATAGTGGGCGGCGGCAATCCCCCCCAGGTAGCACAGGGATGATCCCAGATCCTGGTGATCGCGGGTAATCATCAGGCCCCCACCCTGTTGCCGTAGACGGGTAATCCCCGCGCAGTCTTTTTCGGTTAGCCCTTCACCCACATCGACGGCAAACAGCCAAAGTTGATCAAATTGCGATCGCTCCAGGTTACTCAAAACCCGATCGTTCCCCTGGGCGTCCGCCTCGCGATCGCGAGCCGTCACCGCATAGAGGGGATGCCCCGCCTCGTCCTGGAGGGAGGCCAGGCAGTCCCGTAGGCAGGCAAAGCGGCCAATGTGCCAGTCGTCTTCAGTGGGGGGAATCGTCGTTTGCAGCAGGATGCGGGTCGGATTAGCCATGAGGGATTGGGGTTTCGGGTCTAACAAATCTTACAGTTGCCAGCCGGGGGGGGGCGGCGGTTAGTCGATTGCCTCGATGGGGCGCGATCGCCCTCCTCCCGTTTCAGAACTCCCCTCGGCATTGGTCTTCAGCTTGGCTTTGGCCTTCGCGGCACTCTTGCGCAGGGATTGCAGGCGGGATTCGTAGCGACTGCGTTGGCGCTTTTTCGGAGTTTGTTCAATCAAGGTTTTCAGGGCGCTGCCTAGACTTTTGTAGGCGTTGGGTAGGGAGTAGCCAAACCGCACGGCAAGGGCGATCGCCTTATCATCGGCCTCGATCGCTTCCCGGAGCCGCTTTTCCCCATTGTTTTTGACATACAGTCGCCAACCGGCAAAGCCAGAGAGGGACAACGCCAATAGCAACAGCAGGCCATCCTGCACCCAAAGTTCGCCAACGGCTCCCCCCAGGCCGATCGCGAGGGCGGCCATTTCCCAACCATCCCTGGGAATCGTGTCGTTTTGGATGCGGGCGACTTCGTGCCAGAACAGAAGATTGCGTTGATCCAGGGCGAACTGGTCCCAGCGGGTTAGATCAATTTGGATTTCGACCTCGTCCTTGCCCAACTCCTCACAGGTAATCAGGGGGGGATTCACCCCCGTTGCTGCCTCCACCACTACCCAGCTTTGTAACTCCGGGGGCAACAACCCTTTTAAGCGCCGAAGTTCACTCATCTCGGATCGAGCCGTGGAAGCAGCATAGGAAGTCATAGCCAATCTGTGCCAATCTGTAAAGATTTTTGAATAGTCCTTTCCTATTCTAACTTGCCAGACCGTCATCCCCTTGTCTAGGGCAGACGAAAACCTTAGGGGCGCGGGCGGTTTTCCAAAATCTGTGCTATAGACTATGCCCAAGCTTTACCCACTGCCGTCGGCAAAACGGCTAGGGCGGAAGTCAGCCAAGACTCACATCAACGATTTACAAGGTTTCTGGAGGCAAGGATGACCGACTGGCAATTCCTAATCCAAAAGGCGGGCGATCGCGCCTGGTTGCCCCTGGATGCATCCAGTACGGAAATTCTGGAGGGGCGCTACCGCATTGTGGCCCGTTGCGATCGAAGTAATACCCCAGCGGAAATTCGCATTACCCACTACGCGATCGCGGAAATTCCACCGAAACGGCGGATGCAACGACGCTCCAGTCGCGTCAATGCCGATGGGTTAATGATGATTTTGCCCTTCACTTTGCTGAAACCGGGCCTATGGGAAGTGCGCTGCATGGCGGATGTCATGGCCGATTTCTTTGGTGAAAGCTGGTCCTATGGGGTGCGTCTGGAAGTCCTCGCTAACTCGGAAACCCAGGAGGAGTGGGATGATCCCGATCCCCTGCTGACATCGGAACCCGCTACCGTTGAGATTGCCGCGACTGCTGTGGTGGTACCGAAACCGACGGTGGCCCCAACGCCCTTGCTGCCTAGCCCTTCACCGATCGCCCCGGCCCTAGACCCGGCCCTCGTGCCGCCTAGTGACCTGCCCCTGGTTGCCACCACGCCAACCGAGTCAACCCCTAGTGTTCCTGATCCCAGCCCCCAGCCCGCGATCGCGGCAGTATCCACCCTGGCGGCTGATCTGGACCAGGCCATGCAAACCCTCCTGGCGGCCCTAGCGACCTCACCCCTAGACCTCGCCGCGCCCCCTGGGGCAGCGGATCTTGGTCCCTTAACCCCGGCGGATCAGGCCGAGTCGGCAACGATGCCCCCCCCTGTGCCTGGGGAGCTACTGGATGAACGGCTCCAGGCGATCGCGCAGCAAATTTCAGACCAGGTCGTGGAGCGTGCCCTTCAGGAATTTGACCTGGATGCGGTCTTCTCTGGCCTCCAGGAGTTGTTGGAAGGGGGGATGGATGCAACTGTCCCAGCCGACCCTAGCCTGTCCCCGCTAGCGGCAGGGCCACAGGCAGCCCCAGGCGAAGCCTTCCCCTACGATCGGGGGGGTGAGGCGACACCGGGGAGTGAAGAAATCGCCTCCCTGATTCCTGAACCCAGCCCCCTGCCGGATGCGGATTTGCTGCCGTTGGGTCCCTTGCAACTGGCGTTGGAGCAGGAAGCCTATGTGGTGCGCCGAGGTCAGCCCCTGCGTTTGCAGGGGCAAGTGAGTCCCAGTAGCGCGGTAACCGCGATCACCACGGCGGCGATCGGGGAGTTGCAACTGTGCCTGCGCGATCCGCAAACCCTCAAGGTGCTGGCCCATACCTGGCAGTTATTGCCGATCGCCACCCTGCCCGTGGACTTTTGCTGCGAGGTGAATATTCCGACTGACTGTGCCACCCAACTGTTGTTGGGAGAGGTGAATTTGGTCCAACTCACCCAAGCCGACGCCCCACCGTTCGCGCAGCCTCCCCAAGGGGGAAGCGTGGATGACATGCCCTGGGCCGAGCGTCAACGCTTGCAGCAGGAGGCCGCTGCGACTGGACGGGTTTTGGCCCACTCTTCGGCCCAGACCGCCCACCTCTTGGCTACCTATGCCTTCACGATCGCGGCAGATGTGGCTGATCTCCTGCCCAATGGCGTTCTCGTGCCCGATCCCCAGGTGATTGCGCCGACCCCGCCCCGCCCGGAACGGCCCGCCCTAGCGTTACCCTTGACCAACGGTCAACCCCACGCCCCCCGGTCGGTACGCTCCTCCCCCGCCGCCAAGGCTCCAGGGGCCGAGGAATTTTTACTGCCCCATCCCCCGGTGATTACAACGCCGGATGCGGTGGATTTACCGGTGTTTGCGGGTGACTTCCAACCCCAGCGGCCCAAGTCCCTTGTCCGTTCGGTGAATCGCCTGAGTGTCTCATTTATCGAAATTTCCAAGCGATCGCCCGCGGCATCCGTGCCGACCCAACCAGCGGTTCTCCAGCCCTTACCCGAACAAATTTATCATCCCGATCCCGATACCCTACGGCAAATCTCGCCTAAACTGCCCGCCATCCCCAGCCTCTCTGAACAATTTGCGGCCCAGGCTGACCCAGCGGCGATCGAGTCCCCTGCTGCCGCCGCAGTTAATTCCCAGGTGGAATTGGTCCTTACCCATGCATCGGTTGCCTTACCCCCCCTTGCCCACAGGGCTGACCTCACTCAGCCATCTGACCGGGAAGGGGTTACTCCCGCTCAGCCAGAGGCGTTGACTGACGCTGAGGGCACTGGGGACGGGACTGCGGATCAGGGGGACACCCCAGCCGCCCAGCCGCCCAGCCTGCGATCGCTGAACTTGGGACGGCGTTTCTGGTCCCGATTGAATGCGATCGCTGCCGATGCGGCGTTAGCGGATTGGTTGCGTGAACAGGCCGAAGCCGAAGCGGACTCCCCCGCCGTAGGGGCGGTCATGCGGGATATGGTGCGGATACGGGAGGCGGCAACCGTTGCGGAAGGCTGGCCAGCGGCGGCTGACGCCTACGCGACGCCTGAGTGGGAATCCGATGACGGGGATGAAGCCGACTGGGAAGGGGATGACTGGGCAGAGCATGAGGCGGCAACCTTGGCAGATGCCTGGGATGACGGGGATGAAGCCGATGGGGAAGGGGATGACTGGGCAGAGCATGAGGCGGCAACCTTGGCAGATGCCTGGGATGACGATGGCTTCGAGGATAGCTTGGCGGATGAGCATGAGGTTGTCTGGAATGATGATGACTTCGAGGACAACGGGGAAGCCACGGGCGAGGCGGCCAGCGATTCTCCTACCGAGACGCTACACGATCGCGAAGTCGGGGAAATTGGGGCTGGGGCACTGGCATCTGGCGAATCTAGCCCGTATCAAGCCCTACAAGCCCTCACTCCCGATCCCACCCTGACGGCTGAGATGGAAATCTTCCTAGACCTCCTGGCGCAAGGGCCAGACTGGTCGCCGACCGAGGTGGGTCACGCTGAAACACCCCCAGAATCAGCAGCGGCAGCCAGCCCTGATGGGGAATCCCGCCCCGATGCAGCCCCAGCTTCAGAAGCTTCAGAATCTGAGGATATCCCGGCCTCAGCGAACGCGGGGGTAGCCGATCTCGTCGCGGGGCCTGCTGCGCCAGAGCCGGGATCTAATCCAATGGCGGCGGCTGGCCTCACGGCACGGGAGATCGAAGCCATGTTGACCCCTGAAGCGGCGATCGCGGTCCCACCGCCCCCGGCCCCTCGGCCATCACCCCATGCGGAAATCCTGATTGAAGATGAGGCACCGTTACCCACTTCCCTATCCCCAGGGCGAGTTCTTTCCCACCCTTCCCTGTTCTACCGCCTAGCGGATGATGAACCCGTGCCCGTGCCCCTGATCTCGTTGCCCAACCAGGAACTCGTTGCTGGCCAATCAATAACGCTTTGTGTCCGGCTGGCCAAAACGCCTGCCCGTATCCAGGTCAAGGTGTGGGTACAGGATCGCCAAACCCGGCAGGTTTTGGATGGCCCCCGCTGGTTGGTCGATTTCTTCCCCTGTGGGCAAGCGGTGGTGGAAGCCTGGACGCAGCTAACCGTCCCCTTGGGCTGCCTGGAGATCCAGTTCGAGGCGATCGCGATCGAAATCTATAGCCAGCGAGAGAGCCATAAAACAAGTCTGAACCGCTCTGTGATGCCACCGGACTTAGCCCTGCCCAATCTGGGGAGCCAGGGCTATTGGCAGCCCTAAGGTCCCTCTGGCTGGATGTTACTCTAGAGAAAGCTCCCGCAGAACGAGAAGCGTTCGCTGTCAAACTTAGATTATTAGATTAATCGTGTCGAGGGGTTGCAATGCCGTGCGACCCCAGCTAGGGGGGACATTGGGTGGCGTCGGCTCGCCCTCAACCCACCCCCCGTCAAGTGCAGCATGACCGCCCACCCGGCCCGATTGCGGGGGGATTGCGGATGGCCGAGAGCCGGAATGGCCTGAAGTATCCCTAGGCCAAGGCGAACGCAACGATTGGGGTAGGTTAGATTGGGGAATATTTTGGGTGCGTCGGCAACCCTACCCATTACACTGGGAATGCCTGGTTAAGAATGTTACCGGGTTGGCATCACTGCGGGAGGCTGTCTCTGCCTAGGGAGCCGATACCCAATTGTCATCCTGCGATCGCCACGGTTGCCTGCCCACGATCGCCGGCCAGTTGCATAGCCTGGAGAGTTTACCCATCACTGTGACCACGACGCCATCTCATCTGGGAACAGCAGAAGTTCCGCCCCCCCCATTCTCTACGATCGGGGGACTTATCCTGCTGTTAATCTTGGGGGTTTTGGGTAACTATTTCCGTTGGTCTTTTTTCTTTCATATTGACTTTCTGTTTGGCACGATCGCGGTTTGGATTGTGTTGTGCTTGTATGGCTGGCGTTGGAGCATTGTGGCTGGGGTTGTATCGGCTAGCTATACCTATGTGCTGTGGAATCATCCCTACGCGATCGTGATCTTTACCGCTGAAGTTTTAGTCGTTGGGGGATTGTACCGGCGCTATCACCAGAACTTAGTCCTGCTGGATAGTTTGTACTGGTTACTCTTGGGGATGCCCCTGGTATGGCTGTTCTATGGCCAGGTGTTGCAGGTTGATCCGGTGCAAACCCAGATCATCCTGCTTAAACAGGCTGTCAATGGCATCTTTAATGCACTGGTGGCGAGTTTGCTGATGGCCTATACCCCTGTCCACCAATGGTTTGGTCGTCCCCCTGCCGCCGCCACCCTTTCCCTCCAGCAAACCCTATTTAACCTGCTAGTTGCGTTTGTCTTTTTTCCAACCCTGGCCCTAATGGTGATTGACAGTTATCGGGTTGTCGATACGATTCAGCAGGAGCAACAGGCTCGCCTCGAAATTGCCGCTGATCACCTCAGTAGCAAGTTGCAAAATTGGTACGATCGTCAGCTACGGGCGGCAGATACCCTTGCCCAGTTAGTCGCGAGTAGCGACTCACCGCAAGCTTGGCAATCCTATACCAATGTTATTCAACGGCTGCATCCGTCCCTGACCCAACTTTGGCTCGTGGATGCAGAGGAGCGGGTTATCACTGCGGCCCCCGATCCCCGCGCGATCGCGCCCGATCTCGCCACACTAGGGATCGCCAGACAAGCCCCCCGCCTCGCCCCCAGCCTACCCTTAAGCCAGAGCGCCTCCCCACCCTCCACGCTCTTCCTCACCTACCCCGTCCGCACCCAGGACCAACTCCGAGGCTGGGTCATCAGTGCCATTAATCCAGAGTGGCTCAAGACCCTGATGGCGGAAGGAACGGAAATGCAACAGTTCCGGATTACCTTGCTGGGGCCTGGTCAAACAATCATGGTGAGTACCCTGCCCGATCGCCCCTGGGGCGAACCGCTCGATTTACGGCAAACCGGAGAAATCATCCCCATTGATCGCCAAACCTACCAGTGGCTACCAACCCGTGGCAGCCCCCTGTTCATGGTGCGTTGGACCAATTCTTTTTTTGTTCACGAGACCCCCATCCCTAACCTAGATGGTTGGCAGTTGCTGCTGGAGTCTCCGGCACGCCCCGATGCCCAAACGCTCCAGCAGGTTCATATCAAAAACCTCACCCTGTTGTTAGTCATCTCCGGGCTGGGGCTATTGCTGGCAACTGGCTTCAGTCGGCGGCTAGTCACCCCCTTATTCCAACTGGCCCACGTGACAACGAACTTGCCTAATCAAGTTCTGCAATCAGAGCGGGCAATTCAGTGGCCCGCCAGCCCCGTTGTCGAACTGGCGTCGTTGGTCAACAACTTCCAGCAAATGGCCGCTACCTTAACCGAAAAATTCCAGGAGTTACAACGGGCCAAACAGGCTGCCGATGTGGCCAATCAAGCCAAAAGTGAGTTTCTGGCCAATATGAGCCATGAATTACGAACGCCATTGAATGCCATCCTGGGATTTGCCCAACTGCTACGCAATGAGCCAGCGCTGGTTAACCATCAAGCTGAGTTGGAACTGATTGCTCACAGTGGCGAGCATTTGCTGGATTTGATCAACGATGTGCTAGATATGGCCAAAATTGAGGCGGGTCACCTCAGTCTGCATGAAACCGCCTTCAATCTGAATGAATTACTCATTACCCTGGAGGAAATGTTCCAACTGCGGGCAAATACAAAGCAGTTACCACTTTGCTTCAGGCGCAACCCTGAGGTTCCTACCTATATCCAAGCTGACGAACGGAAGCTACGTCAAGTCCTGATAAATCTACTCAGTAATGCGATTAAATTTACCCAGATGGGCAGCGTTACCTTACGGGTACAGGTAGCCGATCCGCCCCTAACTGCCCCCGCCGCAACGAGCAATGCTACACCAACTGAGGCTGAAGAAGTTTCCCCCCGCAAGTACCTGCAATTTGAAGTTGAAGATACCGGTCCGGGCATTGCCCAGGAAGATCTCAACCTCCTGTTTAAAGCCTTTTCCCAAACTGACCTGGGGCGATCGATGCATGAAGGTACGGGCTTGGGGCTACGGATTAGCGATCAGTTTGTGCGGTTAATGGGGGGGAGGATTACCGTCAGTAGTATGGTGGGTAAAGGCTCAATATTCCGCTTTACGATCCCCGTCCAGGTCATCAGTACGGCGGTGCTCACGAGCAATGCCAAGCGTCCGATGGCGATCGGTCTTGTCCCTGGTCAGCCCGAGTATCGTAGTCTAGTAGTAGACGATCGGGTCAGTAATCGATTGCTTCTGAGCAAATTACTGAATAAGCTAGGTTTTGAGGTCCGTGAGGCCACGAATGGGGAAGAAGCGATCGCTGTCTGGGAGGAATGGCAACCCCATTTGATTTGGATGGATATGCGGATGCCAGTTTTAGATGGCTACCAAGCCACGCGTCGTATTAAGGAACAACTGCGAGGGCAAGCAACAGCCATTATTGCTCTGACTGCCAGTGTGTTTGACGAGGAGAAGTCGATTGTCCTATCGGCTGGTTGCGATGATTTTGTCCGCAAGCCATTTCGTCAGGAGGTGATCGTCGAAAAACTTGAGCAGCATCTAGGGGCTAAGTTTATCTACGCTGAGTCCGCAACCGTAGAGACAGAGGCCAGCGGTCTGGTCATCGACTTGCCGATCGATAGCTTGGATATGATGCCATCCGCTTGGATTGCCACAGTGTATGAAGCCGCCAGTCAAGCTGACCACAAAACCCTGTTACGCCTTATCCAGGATATTCCAGATGAAAAAGCCCATGTCTATCAAACCCTACAGAATTGGATTACCAATTTCCGCTTTGACAAGCTTGTGACCCTGATTCAAGAGAGCAATGGCCGTGCCGATCGTTCCTAAAGCCACCATTCTTGTCGTTGATGACACGCCTGAGAATTTGCACCTCTTATCCCAGGAGCTAACTGTACATGGTTACGAAGTACGGGGGGTGGTTAATGGCGAAATGGCTCTGATGGTGACTCAATCGGCCAAGATTGATCTGATCTTGTTGGATATTAAAATGCCCGGTATCAGCGGTTATGAGGTTTGCCAAATCATCAAAGGTCAGGACAAGACGAAGGATATTCCGGTGATCTTTTTAAGTGCCTTAGATGAGGCGATCGATAAGGTAAAAGCCTTTACGGTTGGGGGTATTGATTACATTACTAAGCCCTTTCAAGTACCGGAGGTTCTGGTACGGGTTGAAACCCAATTGGCTCTCCAAGCAGCACGGAGTGAAATTTTAGAACTGAATGCAGATCTGGAGCAACGGGTCTATGAGCGCACCCTAGAACTCGAAAAAACCAACCAAAATTTACTGAAGGAAATTGCGGAGCGAGAGCGGGCAGAAGCCGACCTACGACGGAGTGAACAACGCTATGCCTCACTGGCCGCCGTGGCCCCCGTCGGTATCCTGCAAACCGATGCCAATGGCCATTATGTCTATGTCAATGATCTGTGGTGCCAAATTACGGGTCTTTCCTTAGAAAATGCGAAGGGATTTGCGTGGACCCAGGCCCTCCATCCGGACGATCGGGAGCGGGTGATTGCCGCCTGGTATGATGCGGCCCAGCGTAACCAATTGTTTCGCATGGAATATCGTTTTCAGCGAGCCGATGGGGTGGTGACCTGGGTACTGGGGCAGGCCACCGCCGAGAAGGATAGCAAAGGGCGCGTAACGGGCTTTGTGGGGACGATTACCGATATTACCGAACGGAAACAGGCGGAGGAAGCCTTGCGGTACTCGCAACAGACGATTAGTAATATTTTAGCCAGTATCAACGATGGCTTTTTCAGTTTAGATAACGAGTGGTGTTTTTCCTACTTAAATGAAACAGCCGCTCAACTGTTTAAGTGCAATCGCGAAAGCCTGCTGCACCGAAATATTTGGCAAGCTCTACCCGATATTACCAACCTGGAATTTTGCCGCCAATGCCAACGCGCCGTAGCCGGAAAACAGGATCTTACTTTTGAAGATTTTTTCCCGTTCCTGAATGCCTGGTTTGAAGTTCATGCCTATCCCTACTCTGGTGGCATATCGGTCTATTTTCGTGATATCACTGCTCGCAAGCAAACGGAAGCACATTTGGTGGAACTGGAAAAATTGAACGAGTTTAAGGATGAGTTTTTGAGTAACGTATCCCATGAGTTGCGATCGCCGATTACCAATATTCGGATGGCAGCCAAAATGCTAGAAATTGCCGTGAATAGCGATCGGGATAAAGATTCCTTGCAACATTATCTAAAGATTCTCCAATCCGAGGCGAAACGCGAAGCTGATCTGGTTGATGATCTACTGGAGTTATCACGTCTAGATGCGGAACGTTATGACCTAGAACTAGCGCCCATTTACCTGCCCTCGCTGTTGACGGAAATTTTAGATGCTTTTGCCGATCGCATGGCGGAGAAATCCCAACATTTAGTGATTGAAGTCCCGCCTGAACTGCCCGAATTAGTCACCAGTCAAACTTTTCTAGAGCGGATTATCGCTGAGTTGGTCAATAATGCATGTAAATATTCGCCGATGGACGCGACAATCAAGGTTCATGCGGAAGCATCGGACGAGCATCTCCACCTCACCGTGTGCAATACGGGTGTTGAGATTCCCCCTTCCGAATACGATCGTATTTTTGAGAAATTTTACCGTATTCCCAACAGCGATCCCTTCAAACATGGTGGAACCGGGCTGGGGTTAGCTATCCTGAAACGGATTGTCAACACCTTGGGGGCCAGCTTAAGCCTGATCAGTGCCAATAATCAAACCGAATTTACGGTCCATTTTCCCTTAGTTGCGCCCTAAGGCACCAGCCGCCACGCCTCATGGCCCTACCCTACCCCCAGTGAACCCATTGCCTTATTGCTTAACGTCCCTGAATCCAGCATCATGGGGAACGAGCCGCTTTTGGCCTTTGCAGACCCTATCGTCGTATTACCGTGCAGTGCCCTAAAGATCGCAAAACTCCCCTAGTGGCCAACACCTTAGCCGAGAAGCTACCAGTTCAGTCCTGTCCAGACTGTAAGGGGACATGGATTCGCTCTACCGACTATGAGGCTTGGCAGGCAACCCAGCCGCCATTGGTCTCGCTACCCCAGGAGCTACCAGCGGTCCTTGATGTGGATTTTGTGCAATCACCTTTTGACACGAAGGCCGCCCTTTGCCCCGAATGCCAACACTATCTGGCCCGTGCCAAGGTTGGACTATCAACCCCCTTTTATGTTGAGCGCTGTCCCAACTGTGCCGGGATTTGGTGCGATCACGGCGAGTGGGAAGTGTTGGAGAAATTAGGACTACACACCACGATCGAACGGCTATTTTCCAGTGAATGGCAGGCGCGGGTACGGGAGAAAGCCCAAACCGATCAGGAGCGACAGGCCACGATCGCCAAACTTGGTCCAGAACTGGCGGCGCAGGTGTTTGAGCTAGCTGAAGCCCTGAAGCAGCATCCCAATGGAGATTTTGGCGTGGCCTACCTCATGCGGCGGTTTGATCAGTAAGTCGGGGCTAGGGAAATTAGGGAAAGCGGTGCGATCCGTTCAGGGGTATGCGATCCTGGAAAATGTAGCCGTTTGTGAAACGAATTAGAAGAGCATGGGAGAAAACACTGTCATTATTACCGGGGCCTCGTCTGGCGTTGGTTTATACGGGGCCAAAGCACTGGCGAAACGCGGTTGGCATGTGATTATGGCCTGCCGCAACCTGGAGAAAGCCGAGAACGCGGCCCAGGAGATGGGGATGCCCGCCGGTAGCTATACCGTTTTGCCGATCGACACTGCTGACCTCAACAGTGTGCGCACCTTTGTCCAAGCTTTTCGGGCCACGGGGCGACGGCTGGATGCTTTGGTCTGCAATGCCGCCATTTATATGCCGCTGCTCAAGGAACCCCTGCGGAGTCCAGAGGGCTATGAACTAACGGTCGCCACCAATCACCTGGGGCATTTTCTCCTGTGTAATTTAATGCTGGAGGATCTGAAACAATCACCCATTAAGCGCCTGGTTCTGCTGGGGACGGTGACCCACAACCCGGATGAGGTGGGGGGTAAGGTGTATCCTCGTCCCAATCTGGGTAATCTGGAAGGGTTTACCGCTGGGTTTAAGCCGCCGATTTCGATGATTGATGGCAAAAAGTTTGAGCCAGTCCGGGCCTACAAAGAAAGCAAGGTTTGCAATGTACTCACGATGCGGGAATTGCATCGCCGTTACCACGAGTCTACGGGCATTGTCTTCAGTTCCTTCTATCCCGGTTGCGTGGCCGAGACGCCGCTCTTCCGCAACCACTATCCCCTCTTCCAGAAACTCTTCCCCCTATTCCAGAAGTACATCACCAAGGGCTATGTGTCCCAAGAGCTAGCTGGGGAGCGGTTGGCGATGGTGGTTGCTGATCCAGAGTTTGGCCAGTCGGGAGCCTACTGGAGTTGGGGGAACCGCCAAAAGGAAGGACGCAAGGCGTTCCAACAACGGGTCTCGCCCCAAGCGCGGGATGACGAGATGGCCCAACGGGTGTGGGATCTCAGCGCTAAGTTGGTCTACCTGACCTAGGGTGCTGTCAGACTTAAATTGTAGGGTTGTAGATAGACTCCAAGACCCTTCGACAGGCTCAGGGCGAACGGGACTTATCCATTCGAGCTGAAGCCTTGTCGAGCGCCTCTCATCTTAAGCCTGACGCTGTACTCGTACAGTCAACATCAGCTTCCCAACGTTCGTAGTAACGACTTTAGTTGTTGTCGGTTAAAGCCAGCACGACAAACATGGCCTCCTGTCGTTGTGGGCTGCACGAGGAGACAGGGGGACCCTCCAGCTATCCTGAGCGGTGGGGATGGGGAAACGAATCGGCTGGGTATCCGTCCCTACTATAGGGGATTGGGATCGGGGCACCGCACGGGTATCCCATCCTCATTGGCTGGGGGGCAGCGATAAAATCGGAATAGATCCCGTGTAGCCGAGCGATCGCGGTTCGCCGCTATGGCGGCTTTGACCAATGGCTGAGTCATCGCTAATTTGTCAGGAAGCCATTCCCGTAAGCCTGTAGATTTGAGTAGCCCGATCGTGCTTGGCGCAACCCCAGCCCAGATCGGGTATCCAGCCGACAACCAGTTCCCAGGAGGCGTATATATGCAAGACCAACGGATTCCCAAAACTCGCCGTATGCCCCCTCCCGGCATCCTGGTCAGCTTGTCAACTCTCCTGCTGTTGACGACGGGGGTAACCGCTTGGTGGACCTGGCGATCGTTTAATCCCTCCCAGACACCACCGCTCCCCATCCCTGAAGAAGAAGTCTCGTCTGTAACGCCGCCCAAGGTCACGGCCCCTGCCGAGCAGACCCTAGCAGTTTACTGGCTACGGGATACGGGCACCCATTTAGAAGTCGTTCCCAGCCCAGTCGGCATTGCCAAATCCCTGAAGGGAGAGGCCGCCCTAGCGGCGGCGTTTAATCAACTGCTGGCGGGTCCTCAGGCGCAAACGGCAGGCATGGTCAGTACGATTCCGACGGGTACCCAACTCCTCGACCTGAAGGTGGCACCGGATGGCGTTCATGTGGATTTGTCACCGGAGTTCACCACGGGGGGGGGCAGTAGCTCCATGTCCGGGCGATTGGCCCAGGTGCTCTATACGGCTACAACCCTTGATCCCAATGCTAATGTTTGGCTGACGATCGCGGGTAAACCGCTGGAAGTCTTAGGTGGGGAAGGCATTATGGTCGATCAACCCATGACCCGTGTTGCCTTTGAAGAAAACTACGATCTTTGACCTGGCAGCCCACGGCTCTGGCCGTAGCATTGACAGCTCATGCAGGGGGATAGTTAGGCAAAATCCCCCACAAAGGCCAGGGAAATTCGGCATCATAGGCATAGGCGATTGTAGGGGCATGGCACCGTCGGTCACGCGCTCGCCGAAGTCTTCACCCTTATCTAAGGAACCCTTAACACTTATGCCGTTATCCAGCCAGGACCCGATCGCGCCCCCGTCCCCCGCTGCCCATACGGGGTTACTCCTGCGTAATTTCCTACTGCTGGCAGCGGGGGGAGCTGGCTTGACGACGGCCCTGATTCTGCTTGGGATGTGGCAGACGGGGGCCAATGTGATCAATACGGTGGGGCAGTGGTTAACCCTATCGGAACCGGAGCCAACGCTCGATCGTCGCGCTCTGATCGTGCATCAGATTCGGGATGCCAGCGAGTTAACGACGGCGGTCTTTGCAATGGAGACAATGGTGCCAGCCCAACAGGAGCGGAAATTGGGTGAGTTGACTATTGGTACGACCACCTTGCTCTACCTTGCCCACGGTGAGGTGCGGGCGGGGGTTGATTTGAGCCAACTAACCCCGGCCCATGTGGAGGTGAACGATCGCCAGGTGGTCATTACATTGCCCCCACCGCAAGTGTTGGATCGCAAAATTGATGTGACCAAATCGTCGGTATATGAATACGATCGCGGCTTTCTGGGCCTAGGCCCCGATACCGGACCCGCACTGCAACAACTGGCCCAACGCACCACCCTCGATCGTATCCTGGCCACCGCCTGCAATCAGGGAATTTTGCAGGACGCCAATGAACGGGCGGCAGTGGCCGTCACCCAACTGCTGACCTTGTCTGGTTACGATACTGTGCAGGTGAAAACCCAAGCCCCCGCTGCCGACGCTTGCCAACCCGATGGGGTAACAGTAGCCACGCCCTAAAATCAAATTGAGGTTCTACAGGGTTGAGAGTCGCGCAGGGGGATAAGCCGGGGTGCGCCACCTCCAGGGAGTGCCCTGCCCGATCGTCCCTAGAGACCGAAATCGTTGCTAGAGTACGGAGGGAGTCGTTGTACCCTAGAATCAGAGAATAGCTATCATCGGCGGTTAGCCCCTGCGATCGCGGTTCGCGCGGCAGTGGGGGACCCATACCTTGTCGTTAGTGTCAAAACAGGAGGAAGTGGTCAAGGAATGACTCAGGTAGTTCTCGGTGAAAATGAAGGAATTGAGTCGGCATTACGTCGGTTTAAGCGCCAAGTTTCCAAAGCCGGGATTTTGGCAGATGTGAAGTATCGCCGTCATTACGAAACCCCCCAAGAAAAGCGGAAGCGCAAAGCCGTTGCCGCCCGCCGCAAGCGCCGCTATCGTTAACCCGTTTTAGGGTAGGCACGCTAGTGGCGTTGTTCGCCAGAAGCGGTCTTGGGCTGACCCAGTCGGCGGTTGAGTATTCAGTTGAGTATTCAGTAAAGGGTTAGCGTTGGCATCAAGTCGGCGTCAGGCAAAATCGGCGTCAGAAATTGGACAGGACTTTGTCGAGTGGCAAAGTCCGTTTTGGTTTTCAGGGGTCCCGTGATGAGTGCAGAGCAAGAGCTAGAGCAAACGATCCTCGATTTCACCGCGATTCAAGCGGATCTTCACTACAAACACGCCCAGGATGCCCTGCGGGAGTTACTCGTGCGGCTTGATCTGACACCCCAGGAGCAAGCGGGCCTAGAGCCGGAGCTTCGGGGCCTCATTCAGATGTTGGATAAACTCGAACGATCGGTGATCCATATTGCCGCCTTTGGCCTGGTGGGCCGAGGGAAATCGTCGCTGCTGAATGCGCTGGTGGGGCAACCCGTCTTTACCACCGGACCGACACATGGAGTCACGCGATCGATCCAGCGGGTGGACTGGTCAGTAGAACGGGAAAATCTAGCCGGTATGGCCAGTGCCGATCCCGACGATCGCGATCGCACCATTGTGCGAGTCACGTTATCAGCACGTGGTAAGGCCCAGATTCAACTGATCGATACCCCTGGAATTGATGAAGTCGCTGGGGAGGAACGGGAGCAACTCGCCAAGCGACTGGCCCGTCAGGCGGACCTGATCCTGTTTGTAATCACGGGTGACATGACGCGGGTGGAACACCAGGCCCTCTCGGAACTGCGGCAGGCCAGTAAACCGATTCTCCTGGTGTTTAACAAGGTGGATCAGTATCCAGACACCGATCGCGACCTGATCTACGCCACCATTCGGGATCAACGGGTACGGGAACTCCTCTCCCCGGATGAGATCGTCATGGCGGCGGCGGCTCCCCTCGTCCCGCGATGGGTCCAGCGGGACGGCCAAAGTCGCCTCCAACTGCAACCCGGTCCCCCGCAAGTGGAGGCCCTCAAGTTGAAGATCCTGGAGATTCTCGATCGTGAAGGCAAGGCGCTCATTGCCCTGAATACCATGCTTTATGCCGACGAGGTGAATGAGCAGGTTGTCCAGCGGAAGTTAGCCATCCGGGAACAGGCGGCTAACCAGGTTATTTGGAATGCGGTGATGATGAAGGCATTGGCGATCGCCCTGAATCCGGTGACGGTGGTCGATATTTTCAGCGGGGCGATCATCGATGTTGCCATGATTTTGACCCTCTCCCGGCTATATGGGATTGCCATGACCGAGACCGGAGCCGTGAACCTGCTGCAAAAAATCGCCCTGAGCATGGGGAGTATAGGCGCAAGTGAACTGCTGGCGAATTTGGGCCTGAGTGGGCTAAAGGGCATCCTGGGGGCATCGGCTCCTGTAACCGGCGGAGCAACCTTAGCCCCCTACCTATCGGTGGCTGTGACCCAGGCCGGGGTCGCAGGGGTATCGTCCTATAGCATTGGGCAGATTACGAAAACCTATTTAGCCCAGGGAGCGACCTGGGGGCCGGATGGTCCGAAAGCCGTGGTGAGTGAGATTTTGGCCGCCTTGGACGAAACCTCCATTTTGAGTCGGATTAAGACGGAATTACGGGCGCGGTTACAAGGACAAGCGGGAGCGGAATCATGACCGTTACCCCTTCAGATGTTCCCCAAGTGTTAGAGCAGTCGATTTGGATTGAGGCTGAAGTGGCGGCGGTGGAGCAATGTTTAACCGACTTGACGTTGATGCATCGCTGGTTAAACCCATTGTTGCGCTGTGAACCGATCGGGCTGTGGTGTACCGACATTGGTTGCCAGAGTCGCTTTGTGATCCAGATTCCCTGGTTCAAACCTACCCTACAGAATCGAGTTGTCGAGCGGCAACCAGGGCTGATTGTGTGGGAATTTGAGGGGTTTTTCCAAGGCCGCGATCGCTGGGTATGTCAACCGGAGGGAACGGGAACACGGTTGTTGAACCGGTTTGAGTTTGTCATTCCCAATGCGATCGTGGCGTTAGGGTTTCAGTTATTGGCCCGTCGGCTAACCCAGGCCGATATGCAGGCGCAATTGCAGCGGTTACGGCAGGTAGCCGAGTCCATTGGGCACCCTTAATCGATTTTAGGAGGCAACTTTCGGGGGCAAAATCTCTCCAGCCGCCGATTTACTGATTCCGCAGATCCAGCGCCGCGAGGTAGAGTTTGCCCCATTCACTCGTCACCTGGCTGGTTTTCCACTTCAACTGTTGGGCAATCGCTTCGACCTTGGCCCCTGCCCGTAGCAGGGTTAGGAGTTGCTGTTGGGTCGGCGTGAGGTTATCCCAGAAGTGTTGCCATTGATTGGGGGTAAGGCCCAGGTTATGTTCCTTCAGTGACGTTTCTAGCCAGTGGGCCACCAGTTCCGGTTGGGACTTGATGGAAAAGACACGGATAGCATGGTAACTCACCTTTTCCCGGAGGCGATAGATTTGCTTGATCGGCACCTTGAGGGTTTCCGCGATCGCCTCTTGGGTACACCCTTGTAGGTAAAGCCGTAACCACTGGGCCGCTAACGGTTCAACCTGCTCCTCCAGGTAGGTCATAAATTCCCGCTGCACCTTCAAACGCGCCGTTTGCCGCTCTTCCCACTCCTGGGCCTCCTGGTACTGGACGATCGCCTGGGCATCGAACAAACTCACCGGATTATCCGTTTCATCCAGGGCCACTTCCTCTGATACCAACCGCACCAAATCCCCGGCAGGTACTTGGGTGAGGCCCCCCCGTTGGGTCCGTCGTAGGTAGTTGACAAAACGATAGACAAAGAGGGGTTGGTTGCGCACGGGCCGCAGGCAATATTCCTCTAGGCTGGCTAATAGCAAGGCATTGCGCAGACGTGGATCGGGGGTACATTGGGAGATCCACTGCATTTGCCGCTGGAGCTTGCGATCGTTTTGCAATAACTCCTGCACCACCTCCTGCACCACATCCATCACCGTGCGCTGGCGATCGCGGCTGAGGGCCACCCAGGTTTTGATCTTTTGGCGAATCAAGAAAAGACTGCCCAAGCGCTTCATCAGCGATCGATGGCCCGCCTCCGGCGACACCTCCAAGTAGCGGGCGCGGAGGATACGATAACGATAGTCCATTGCCTGACGGGTAATGACCTGGAAATCAGCATCCAGTTGCTCCAACGTTTCGGGATGCTCCCCCAAGAGCCAGTTGATAATGGCTGTTCTGGCAGCAGGCTTAAGCGTTGGACAGTCTTCCTGAAGGCGCTGTTGCCATTCTGCGGTCAGAGTTGCAGCCAATGTCATGGGAGGGGCGACCTGCATAAGCACGTTAAGTTCAATGATAGTGACAGATTGTAACAATGCGAGGAATCGTTCGGTGTTAATGATGTCTGTTGCGGACGAGCCAGGGGCAATGGCCCGCACCAGCCGTCCCGATTCTCCGCTAGACAAGCCCCCTAGGGACTGCCCACCGATTCGTGGTTTTCCAAGAATTCCAACAGGGATTGCAAAGCCTCAGTCAACTGATTTAGTCGTTGGAGCGAGTTATCCTGATTATTGGCGAGTGTTTGCACGGCATCCCCCAACGCAAAAATTTGATAACCTTGCTGCTGCACCTGATTGGCCTGCTGCTCAACCTGGATCGACAGCGCATCAACCCGTTCGGAAAGCCGTTCGACCGTTTCCGTCGTCGCCAGCACGGCATCGCCGATTTGCTGCACGATCGCCTCAAGGCGATTCATTTGAACGTCCACTCCCACCACACCTTAATCGTTAACGATCATTTCATAGTTTAGCGCCCTCTCCCCAGGAACATCTGCTTAGGGGTCCCGATCGAGCAAAAATTTTCCCGAATGTCCATAGGCAAATACGCACAGGACCGGAAAACAGTCCCGATCGCAAGCGTTGTGGGTACCCTGGGCATGGACATAAACCGGAGATCCGCCAGAACTGCCAACCTGATTTCCCCCGCTCTCCCCGCTCGATCACCCCGTTTGGGGTGGAAGGATCAGAGTATATTAGTTAGGTCCCGTGTCCTATCTCTTCCTAGCCCCCATGCGGATACTAGTTCTTATTCCCGGTGACATCAGCAATCAAATTCTCTGCTTTCCCACCCTGGACGATCTCAAGCACATTTACCCCAAGGCGCAATTGGATGTCCTCGTGGAACCCCGTGCCAAGGCGGCCTATCGGGTGTGTCGATCGGTCCATGAGGCGCTGCCCTTTGACTATCAGGATCGCAGCAGTCCAGCGGATCTGGTCAACCTTTTGGGTATTATGCGCGATCGGGAGTTTGACGCCGTGATTTCCCTGGCCTCCGGTTGGGTGACGGGCTTTTTACTCTGGCTAACGGGGATTCCAGTACGGGTCGGCTATGCCGAGCAACCGGGCAGTCTTTTCCTCACCCATCCGGTCCCCCTCAAACCAGAGCAGTACCTCGCCCATACCTACCATGACTTGCTCCAGGGGCTAGGGATCGCCACCCCTTGCCCCGACCTGGCCATCAATGTCCCGCGTAAGGATATTGACTGGGCGGAAGCGGAACAAACCCGCCTCGGCGTTAAAGATACGGGCTATATTTTGCTGTATGACGAACTGGTTGAGGCGGCAACCTCCACCTATCCCGCCAGTGCTTGGCAGCAGGTCATTCAAGGGATTCAGGCGCGTCAGCCAGAACAACCCGTCGTGATCTTGCAAACCCCAGACAATTCGGCGATCGTGGCCGAAGTGCTGAAGCTTTGCCCAACGATCAAGGCGACGGCCCCGGCGGCGATCGGTCAACAAGCGGCCATGATTGCGGCGGCTAACTTAGTCATTGCGCCCGATAGCGCTCCCCTACAGCTAGCCATAGCGGTGCAGTCCTATACGATCGCCCTCTTAAGCAGCGTCGCCCTCCCCGTTGTGCCCAAGGGCGATAAGTACTTGACTGTGCGATCGACGACCCCGAAGCTGGCGGATATCAGCCCGGACACCATTCTGGCTAAAATGTTTGGCGGCTAATCCCATCGCCCAGTGCCCTGTCAACTTAATTTCGGTAGGCTGGGTCAAACGCAGTGCGACCCAGCAGGGAAGGATGTCAATCTGGGGTACACTACACACCATCGGCGCGGACAACGACCACTAAACTTTTATGGGCGCAACGTTACAGCAAATTGCTGGCTACCTCGATCACCACGGTTGGACCTATCGCATTGATACGGAAGCCTCGCAAATTATCACGGGCGTCCAAGCTGAGAATGTCGAGCGGTTCCTGATCGTCATTGAGTTAGGTGAAGAGGGGGAATTCTTCGAGATCTATGCGCCCCAGGTTCTCACGGGAGTAAAGGATCATCCCTATAAGGCGGCAATTTTGCAGACGATGCTTTGTATTTCCTGGGAAACCAAGATGTTGCAGTGGGAATATGATCCCTCGGATGGTGAAATTCGCGCCATTATTGAATTCCCCCTAGAGGATGCCACACTCACGGAGCGCCAGTTTAATCGTTGTTTGGATGCCCTTGTCCGCATTGTGGATGAGATTGCTATGCCCCGTCTGCGTGAGGTGATGCGCACCGGCCAAGATCCGGGCGATTTGGAAGAGGGGGAGCGTTTGCTGCTGCGACTGCAGGAGGAAGCTCCCGGTTTGCTGAATTTGCTGGAGCGGGCAATGGAAGCTCGCAAACGGCGTGGCCTATCGCCTTCGCAGGAAGAATTTTAGGGAATCAAGGCTTCCAGGGCCGCTTGCAGGTCAGCCGTGAGGGTCGCGACAGCAGCCTTGGCCGATCGCCGATCGCGGGCATAACTGGGCCAACGCTGACTCACCTCGATCGGTGTCCCGATGGTAAAAACCGCCTGACGCTGGCCAAGCTGGGGGCGTCGGGGAATCGTTACGCCCTTCACCCGCTCCACCAGATCAAACAGGATCAACGTGGTTTCCGCCAGCCGCTCGAAACAGAGGCGATCGCGCACATAGTGATCCGTAACGGCGACAAAACTTTCCACTAGGCGCATGTGGTGCAGGTGGAGGCTGGCCGTGGTGGCACCCCAGTCCGCGAGTCCCCGCTCTAGGGGCGGCAAGTGGGACAGGGCACCCAGATCCTCGCGGTAGATTTGGGTCCATCCGGCTTCCTCTAACCGGCGGCAACGGCTGGCGAGGCTCCCCTGACTGGCTAACCCAAAGTAGCTTTCCCCCACCCGTAGGGCCGTCTCTAACACCTGGGCAAGGCGGGGGGCGAGCGTTCCCCCCGCGGTTGTTCCCCGCTCGCCGGTAGACGGCTCGGCTGCACCCGTAGCCCCTTCCCCAGCGGCTCCCACGGATGCAGGCCGATCAAGCGCTCCAGCTTGGGTGGGGTAAAAGCGTTGATAAAACTGCTCCATCCGCGTTAGCAGATGTTCCCCCAGATGGCATAGGCGTTGATAGTAGGCTGTGAGGGAGGCGGTGTGGGGGTGGGCCAATGATGCTAGGGGCAGTCCTGTATCCCTTTCTAACTGACTGAGCAGGCGATCGAGGGCCGACCAATTGGGGTGGGGATAGCTATAGCGCAGGCCGATCGGCACAATCAGCAATGGTTGGGACTGGCCCGCCTTGCGTAGATCCTCAACCCCCCAAAAGGCGAGTTGGGCGGTGCCCGGTTCTAACGGACTGACCCGATCACTGTGGCCGTTGGTGGCCCCTTCCGGCGCGATCGTGAGGGGGAATTCCCCGTGCTGGAGATAGGCCCGGATGGTTTTCAGGGCCTTGAGGTCCATCTGTCGCCCCCGCCGTACCGGGACCCCGCCCAAACAGGAGAAAAACCAACCCAGCCACCGCCCTGCCCACAGGGTCATGCCGCGATCGTACATAAAGGCTGTATGGAGCGGGGAACCTAGGGAGATCCCCTGACGACGGGCGGCTTGGGGCAGAATGCGCGAGAACAGATAGGCCATGACTAGGGGATCATCCACCTGACTATGGCGAAAGGCAAGCAGTAGACGGATTTCCCCCGCTTGAAATTGCTGGAAGCACTGGACCAACGGGGCCGGGTCGTCACAAACAATGGGCCAGATACCCGCCGGTAACCAGCGCCGTAACCGCACCCGCAGTAGCAGCGGTAGCGCCGCATAGGCACCCCATAAGACCCAACGGTTTAGCTGGGGTGGAATAAAGGCAAGAGCTGGTTGAGCACGGGATTCAACCCATTGCTGCCGCCGCTGGTCCCTCATGCCCGGACATCAATGATCGTGCCGTTGAAGTCGTAGGTTTTGCCCTCTAGGCGCACGGGTAGGCCAATTTTGACCTTACTGCCCCCTAGCACGGGGCCATCCCCGGTGAGTTGTCCCTGTCCCGCGAGGGTCAGTAGGAAATCCGCCGTAAAGGGGGTTTCTAGACCAGGGGCGGGTTTAAGGGCGACCGACCCATCCGGCTGGGGCACAAATACACTGCGGCCCGGATCTTCAATTTTGGTAATTTTGACACTGCCTGATGGTTGATTCCGAATCACCAGGCTGGTATTGTCCCCCACTTGGAACAAGGCTTGGGGATTCCGCACACTCAACCCGCGCACCATCACCTCAAACTCAACCGGAACGGTACTTACTTGTGCTAAGGAAGTGGGATTGCCAGGGCTGAAAAAGATGCCGATCAGCACTAAAAGGATGATGAGGACTGCCCCCAAATCTAAAACATTGACCTTCCCAAAGAGACGACCGTGAGCATCTAATATCTTCATACCCGCTGCCCTAGAATGACGCGACTGCTAACTCGACTGCTATGGTATCAGGTTTGGGTCCGGTGCCTGTCAACGCTAGGGTGACACGGGTTTTGTGTGGTATGCTCACCCTAGTTGTGGATAGGTTATCCGCAATGAATCAGCGCGATACGATCATAACCAACGATAGCCTACCGTCCCTCAGTAAGCCATGAAGCAAGGACACCGGCATCCAGGTGCCGATGATTTGCCCCCGTGGGCAGATGGGCTGCATAGTTGTCACTGGCGATCGGGGCAACTACACACCCAATATCGGGTGATGGGATGGGCGCGAGGCAAAGGCAGGGGACTCTGGCCGGGGTTAGCCCATTGCGTGAGGCGCGTTATGTCCTGAGGTGTCATGCCCCCTGTTGTGATTCTGGAATTCCTGATCATTTTTTTGCTCCTGTTGGCCAATGGCGTGTTTGCCATGTCCGAGATTGCGATTGTCTCGGCCCGTCGGGCGCGGTTGCAACACCTGGCCAATCGCGGCGATCGTCGGGCGGAAGCGGCATTGGCATTGGCTGAATCCCCCAACCGGTTCCTGTCCACTGTGCAAGTCGGCATTACCCTGATTGGGATTGTTGCCGGGGTCTTTGGGGGGGCTACCCTCTCCCAAACCTTGGCGACGGCTCTGCAACAGGTGCGCTTTCTGGCCCCCTATGCCGATGCGATCGCCCTAGTCACGGTGGTGGTGGGCATCACCTACCTTTCCCTGGTGATTGGCGAACTGGTTCCCAAGCGCTTGGCCCTACACCACCCCGAACACATTGCCATGATCGTGGCCCGTCCCATGCTTTGTCTGGAGTCGGCGGCCTATCCGATCGTCACCTTCCTCAGTGCCTCTACGGAAATTATCCTGCGCCTGTTTGGGATCGAGCATTCCGAGGCCGAACCCTCCATCAGCGAGGAGGAAATCAAGGTCATGATCCAGCAGGCGACCAAAGCGGGCACTTTTGAGGAAGTGGAGCAGGCAATGGTGGAGCGGGTGTTTCGGTTGGGCGATATGCGGGTGAGTTCCCTGATGACCCCCCGTCCTGATATTGTCTGGCTCGATCTTGAAGATACCGCCGAGGAGAACCACCGCAAGCTTTTTGAAAGTCCCCACACGCGCTTCCCTGTTTGCCAGGGCGGGTTGGATCATCTGCTCGGTGTTGTCCAGGTGAATGATTTACTGATGCGGGGGCTAGCGGGCGAACCCATTGAACTCACCTCGGCCCTCCGCCAACCCGTCTACGTGCCAGAAAGTACGCGGGGCCTCAAGGTGATGGAATTATTCAAACAGGCGAGTACCCACATTGCTTTGGTGGTGGATGAATACGGCGTGATTCAGGGGTTAGTGACACTCAACGATATTCTGGAGGCGATTATTGGGGATATTCCCTCGGTGGGTACCCCGGAGGAACCGGAGGCGGTCCAGCGGGAGGATGGGTCCTGGTTGTTGGATGGCATGATGGCGATCGAGGATTTTCGCGAGTTATTCCTGTTGCCAGAGTTACCGGGGGAGCAACGGGGGAATTTTCATACCTTGGGCGGTTTTGTGATCACCCATCTCGGTCGCATTCCCGTGGCAGCGGATTATTTTGAGTGGGATCATTTCCGGTTTGAAGTGGCGGATATGGATGGCAACCGGGTGGATAAAGTGTTGGTGATTCCCCTGCATCCCCAAACCAGTGAATCCAGTGAAGATCCCAAAGAGAAGGATAATTTAGACTAGGTCGTCTCTAGAGACTGCCACAGCCGCATTCTGGGGGAAGGGCATGGCACCCAACTTTACCTTAGCTGGCCCCGCCGATACAGATACACTCCTGGGGCTATTGGCGGAGTTTTATGCGATCGAACACCTGACTTTTGATGCGGCGGTAGCTCGTCAGGCGTTGCAGGAAATTTTGGCTGAACGACGCTACGGGTTAATCTACTTGATCGAAGTGGCGGACGCGATCGCGGGGTATGTGGTCTTAACCTTTGGCTTTAGCCTGGAGTTCCACGGGCGCGATGCCTGGATTGACGAATTGTATTTACGGGCTGCCTACCGGGGGCAGGGGATTGGTAAAGCCACCCTGGCCTTTATCGCCGCGACCTGTCGCAGTGAAGGAATCAGCGCCGTCCATTTGGCTGTCGCCCATCGCAACCAACGGGCACAAAAGGTTTACCAGAATGCGGGTTATGAAGCCCACGATCGTCACATCATGACCCAGTGGCTAATCTAGCCAGTCCTCCCTGGGCTAGGGTTCGTGAATACTCTGGGCACCCCAGACATCCTGGGGCAGGAACGTGCGATCGCTGGGCAAGGGGGCAACCGGCTGGGTCAACAAAAAAGTCCCTGCTTCAATCCATTGTTTGAGTACCCCGGCAATTTGGCGCGAAAGGTAAATACTGGTCAGGGGGGCCGTGCGCACCCGTTTACCCTCGATCGTGATCCAGCCGGATTTCAGTTGGGCGTAGCTGACCAGCCCAAAGGTAGGCCGCACCCGGCGGGGAATCGCAAAGTCCACGATCGGGGCCACCAAGTCCGCGTCCCGAACCGTACACCGGGCCACCACGTCTTCATGCAATACGGGCAGAGGAATGCCAATCCCCAGCATCAGCGAGGGACCATAGCCCTTGAAGTAACAGCCCCGCACCCAAGCCGGGTCCATTTGTTTCGCATCGCCGATCGTGGCTAGCGTCGCCGCAGGTCCGATCGGGGTCTGGTTAGGCAGGCGTTTTTGCAAAGGAAAATGTTGGGTACCCTCCCAGGCCACATAGCCAATCCCTCCTCCCAGGAAGATCCGACTGCCGATCCCAAGCAATTGCAATTCCGGATCATTAAACAGGGGGGCCAGTTCGCCAGCATTGGAATAGACCGCATTGCCCAGGTTGGGTTGCAGCGGCCCCAAGTAGGTCGCCAATGGGCGATCGCCCCCATTCACCCCCACAATAAAATTCTGGTAGAGATTGCGCGGGTTAAACAAATAAAACTGATTAATCGTCTCACGGGTAATGGTGGTTTCAAACGAAGCCCTAGGGTAACAATCCGTCACCTGCCCGATCGCCCGCAATGCGATCGGTTTGCCCGCAATGAGATCGGCAATCACATGGCCACCGCCACGGGTGCGCGGCGAGAGGGCATAGCCATCATCGAGATCGATCGCCTCATGGCTAGGGACCTCTTGGGCCGCCTGGGTTGCCCCCAGATAGAGATCAACGGCCCCAAAGCCGGAATAGGCCAACACCCCATCCAGCCAACACTGGCGAATCTTAATCGGTGGGTCCGTATGTCCCAGGTTGAGGATGGCACCAGAAGACTCCGCTGGCTCAAAGCTACCTGTGGTGATCACGTCCACTTGCTGAGCCGCTGCGGTGATGCCCATCTCAGCCACCCGCGCCTTAAGTTCCTCCACCGTCCACACCACAGCCCGTTGCTGACGGATTTTCTGATTGATTTCGGCCAGCGTGCGCACGCGCTCTCCCCCTGCTCCGCTCCCCCTACTGCCTCAGCCGACGAATCCGAACTAAGCTGACGAATCCCGACGAATCCCGACTAATCCGACTTCTGGGCCTGTATGGCTGGATCAAAAAAATCAAAGTGTTCCGGTAACGCATCAGAGGTAGGCGTAAACAGGAACGTCGCCAGTGCCAACAGGCAAAAGCTGCTCAGCACCACCCACCACAACGGTTGCCGCTGAAACCCGACATCCCGCCACATCCGGACAAGCGGGTGGCTTTGACGGCGCAGCATTTGGTCGATCGCCCGTTGGGAAGCTTGGAACGGATCGCGCACAAAATGCCCACTCTGGCTAATCACTAACCGTTCCTGACACTGGTGACAAACAAACAAACCACTCAAAAGTTGGCCTGATAACTCCGCCCGAATCCGATTACAGACCGGGCAGGTGGCAGCGTGACTATCAAAGGCGTGAGCAGTCATGAGCAGTTTCCGAAGTTCCAACAAACTTAACGCAAATCTGATGCAAATCTGACACAAATTCTGACGCGCTTTACGGCTGAATGAGCGATCGGAATTAGCAATCAATCAAGAATGTAAAAGTAGTAATGTCAACACTCTCTCATAAACTTCTATAACCATTATCCGGTGTTGTCCTGGGCGTACTCAGCAATTTCACTGACGCACTATCTATACTATTCGTAGTCTACCCTGTGGATAGGCTGCTCTGACTGAGTGTTGTTTTTTTTCATATTTCATCCCTGTTGTTATGGGGGGAAGTTGTCAGTTGGGGGGATATCTGGGATAGGCGATATCCGGGATGACATTGAGACAGCGGGCATAGACCGCCCTGTTCAGCGATCGCAAGACAATCAGCCCATCCTTGTCCCATGCGGGAGGGGGTGTTCGGTGCAGGGATGCCGTGCAGAGATGCGGTGTAGGGATGGGTGCATCGCTGCCTGCGTTGCCTAGACTAGACTACCCTAGACTAGAGAAGAGTTGGCCATGAGGTTGGCCCAGCTTCAACCTCCCCAGACATTGATTCTGGAGGGATGCTTACGGATTGTCAGAAGAACCTAAGTGCTGTCTGAGTCCATGAACGAACCGCTCTCAGAAACCCGTAAGGATCGCCTGCTGAAATCCTGGCAGGGGGTGCGATCGTTCATCACCCGCTCGGCGAACGTGGTGATGGCCCAGGTCCGATCGGGGGCCGCCTTCCGCCAACTGGGCCACGGGTTACGGCAGCCGATCGTGGTCACAACGGTGATTACCCTGGGGTTAGTGCTGGGGACACGGCAACTGGGTTGGCTAGAAGCAGGGGAAGTCGCCACCTACGATCAAATGGTGCGTTTACGGCGACCGCTCCCCCCTGATCCGCGTATGTTGGTGGTGGGGATCACCGAAGCCGATATTCAGACGCATGGCTGGCCGATCCCTGACGCCATCCTGGCCCAACTTCTGGCTACCTTGCAGGCGCAACAGGCTCGCCTGATTGGCTTAGATATCCTGCGGGATAATCCCCAGGATGCGGCCTTTATTCACCAACTTCAACTGGATAATGTCATCGTCATTACCAGCTTGGGCGATTTAGCAACAACCCAAGTGCCTCCCCCACCGGGCGTTGATCCAGAGCAAATTGGGTTTAACGACGTGGTGGTGGATACGGACAATGTGGTGCGGCGGAATCTGCTGTTTGGCACGGTTGATGACGATCAAACCATGTATTCCCTCTCGCTGCGGCTGGCCCAAGCCTACTTATCCCAGGAGGGGCTATTGCCGACTCCCGCCGACTCCCGGGGTCGCTTCCAATGGGGCCAAGCCCACTTTCAGCCCTTGCAACCCCATTCTGGTGGATATCGTCATGCCGACGCAGCGGGCTATCAACTGCTGCTGAACTACCGCAACTATAAGCAAGGGGCGCGGCTTGTCAGTTTGGGTGAGGTCTTGGCAGGGGAAGTTGACCCCAGTTGGATCGCCGATAAGATTGTCCTGATTGGAACAACGGCTCCTAGCGGCAAGGATCTGTTTCCGACCCCGTATAGTGCCACGGAGGCGGGGGACTTCATGATTCCGGGGGTGATGATCCATGCCCAGCAAGCCAGTCAAATTATGGCGGCAGTCCTGGGGGAGCGGCCCCTATTCTGGTTTTGGCCGGAATGGCTAGAGGTGGTTTGGATTAGCGCTTGGAGTATTGGCGGTGCCATCCTGGCCTATCGGGTTCGCCATCCCCTCCATTTGGGCGGGCTGTTCCTGGTGGGCTTGGGCCTGATCACGGGCATCGGCATGGGCAGCTTTTTGCTGGGCGGTTGGATTCCCGTCGTCACCCCAGCGATCGCATGGGTAGCCACGGGGGGCGGTGTCATGGCCTGTGTCACCTATCAGCTTTACCAGGAACAACAACGGCTGGCGAAGCTGGTGCAGGTGCGGGATGATGAACTGCTGCTGATGCAGACCGTCCTGGAAGAACACACCGGGTTAGTCGATCGCCCGGTATCGTTGATATTGCGGGATAGCCATACCCAACCGTTGCTGGCCGATCGCTATCAGATCACCCAATTACTGGGAACCGGGGGATTTGGCCAAACCTACCTGGCGGAGGATACCCACCGTCCCGGCAAACCTATTTGTGTGGTGAAGCGATTACTGCTGGCGCAAAAGAATCCCCGCCATATGGAGATTGCTCGACGGTTGTTTAAGGCGGAAGCTGAGATCCTGGAAACCCTCGGTAAGCAAAAATATATTCCTCAACTTCTGGCGTATTTTGAAGACGAAGCGGAGAATGATTTTTACTTGGTTGAAGAGTTTATTGAAGGTCAATCTTTGTGTGATTTATTGCCAGCGGATAAACGCCAGCCGGAGGATTGGGTATTGACCTGGCTGAAGGGGATGCTGGAAATTTTGGTTCCGATTCATGCCGCCCATGTCATTCATCGGGATATTAAGCCCAGTAATGTCATTATTCGCAAGCGTGATCAGCACCCCGTTTTGATTGATTTTGGTGCGGTCAAACAACTCAACCCCTATGCAAATGAAGATGAGGAGGCGCTGACGGTCGCGATCGGAACCCGTGGCTATGCGCCGCCAGAGCAATTGTTAGGTTCACCCAATCTCAGTAGTGATTTATATGCCACAGGAATGATCTGCATTCAGGCACTCACGGGCATTCCCCCTACGAAGTTGCCACGGGATGAGGATTCAGGGGAACTGAACTGGCGACCGTTGGCAAAGGTTACCCCAGAATTTGGGGCGATTATTGACAAAATGACCTGGTATTTCTTTACCGATCGCTATCGATCGGCGATGGAAGTTCTCCAGGATTTAAAACAATTAACCGATAACCGTTAAGCACCCCATCTCCCCCACGCCTTCACCGCCTAGGGGAGATGCCGTTTGACCTTCCCGCCATCGCGCTAGCACTAGATTGTCTGATCTGGATCAACCCCCAACGCTCGTAATTGGGCCATCAGCATTTGATTGCGTTGCCGTTCTGCCTCTGCCTGCTGTTGGGCCGCTTCGGCCCGTTGCCGTTCTGCCTCTGCCTGCTGTTGTTCGATTGCGGCTGTTTCCTCGGGGGTGGGCACTAGCTCACCCGCTTGCGTGAAAAACCGCAGCCGCTCTTGATAAATACCTAAATATAGCTGCAACTGCTGGCTCCACAACCAACCCTGTGCGGTGGGTTCAATCGCTTCGTAGGTCCCCTGCACGAGATAAAAACCCGCGAATTCGAGGCTATAAGGATCGAACCAGAAATATTCAGGCGTGCGGAAGGTCTCTTGGTAGAGTTGTTTTTTTAAGCCACGATCGACCTTAGCCGTTGAGGGGGACAGTAATTCAATAATCACATGGGGATACTGGCCTTTCTCTTCCCACACGACCCAACTCTTGCGGGGACGGTTCTCGGTGCCAAGGACTACGAAAAAATCGGGACCGCGAAACCTTTCAGTTTTCTGCCGATTCGGACTGTAGTAAATCGTCGTGTTACCGGAAACATAGTAATCCGTGCGATAGTTGGCGGGTGGGGTTGTTTGCCCCGCTCGCCATAGCCAGTGCAGTAGGCGGATCAGCAGGTCAATCTGACTGCGATGTAGGTCGCTTTCCAAGGGGGGTTCGTCGCTCTCCAGAGCACTCGGTGGAATGATAATTTCTTCACCCGCGAACGGGTCCCAATTGCTTTCAGGCCAGTCAGTGTCAGAGGTTGGCACGATAACCGGCAGGGCCTCTTGGGGCGGAGTGGGATGGGCGGACGCAGGCATAGGCAGTTAGCACATGGGTATTATCTTTCACTTTAATCGGTTTGCCTGAAACATAGGGACCGATCGGCAGCCGCAATCCCCACGGCTAAGGGGGGGACACGGTGGCCAAACCCATACCGGGCTGTGAGGATACTGAGCCGTGGGGATAAAGCCCCTGGCCGAGTCCGCCTTTAACCCAGTTCAGCGACCATTTGTTGTACGAGACTAAGGACGATGGGGTTGGGATCATGGTTGAGTTGCGGCAACAATTCCCGTAATGTTCGTGGGGACGCCATGCGTAGATAGGCCAGCACGGCCTCCCGCACCACTCCGGCTGGATGGTGTAAACAGGCCAGGATGGATTCAGGGCTTAGGCTCCAGCGTTCCCGACGGGCTAGATGGAAACAGCAAGCCAGGGGCCACTCAGCGAGAAAATGGCGCAGGTCCACCAAGTGTCGCAGGCGATCGCTGGGGGAGAGCATTTGATAGGGGAAATCGGCGGCTAAACTTTGCAGCTTTTCCTGATCCGAGCGGCGATCGAGCAAAACCAGTAGGGTCCGCTTACTGCGAATATCCAGGGTATTGTCGAGGATTTCTAACCCCCGCGCCTTACTGGCATGGGAGGCATCCCGCAGGTTAAACCGGGCCGCTTGAATCGCCTCTGCTGGGTAAAGAAAACGCATGAGGAGATAGAGCCGCTCCTCGGCGTCGGTAATCATATCCCGTAGCGATCGTCGCAGGAGGTCCGCCTCGGCCCCCATTAACCGCATGGGGTCAAAATCCAACAGGGCGGCGTAGAGTTGGCCCACAAACATAATCTCCTGGTTGATCAGCTGCTCCACCCCACTGCGGCCTAGGCGATCGAGTACGGCCTCAATGCCTGCTTCATAGGGAAGTTTCAGCAGAATGCGCAACAAATTCCGCCGAGGCGCATCCCAGGCAGTCTCCAGATGAGTCACCAGGGCATCGAGGGCTTCCAGGGTGCCAATTTGACCAATCACATCCCAAGCATCGGCCTGCATCCGGGGGGGGCGGCTCGGATCGGCAGCCACCTCCAGGAGCATGGGCAAGGCAGCATTTTCTAAACGCACGAGCGCTTGCATGGCGGCTTTACGGGTGGACTTGTAGTGCAACGCCCGGAGTAAGGAGGGATAGTATTCCTCTAGGCGGGTAGCGGCGATCGCCTCTAGTAAGGCACACCGCACCCGGAGTGACTCATCCTGAAGCAGACTAGGAATATACAGCCGCAATGCCTGCATATAGTCGGCCTCCCCTAGGGCACGGCAGCCCATGACCCGTTCCCGTTCCCGCTTGTGGGTAACCATTTGGCGTAGACAGTTGGTGGCTTCGGCTTTTTGGTCCCGATTGCCCCGCCGCAACATCAGGGCCGCTGCCGTGCCGCGCACGATCGGGTCCACCTCTGGACGCAGGTAGGGGCGTAGTTTGTTGAGATTAAGATCCGGTTCCGGGTCCGTCAGCCACACATAGCGCAGGGCAATGGCCAGGACATCCGGCGGCAGCGATCGACTGATCAGGGCTTGGACCGGGGCCAGATATACCGGATTGGGATGGGTGAGCATCGCCTCCAGGCTTTTCCGCTGAAGCGTCGGCGAGAAACTAGGCAGCAGTGGGGCCAGCACCTCCCCCACATTTTTGGGATCAATTTGGAGCAACAGTTCAATGCAGGAGAGTTTTTCGGCATCCGGACCAGGACGCTCCAGGGTTTTGACAAAGGCAGCCTTATATTGCTTTAGCCCCGACTCCGAGTCCGGTAAGCTCAGTTGTCCCCGCTCGGCACTGAGGACCAGCAGATTGACATAGTTACGCTGGAGCAGGGTAATCACGACTAGCCAGATGGCGGCCAGAATAATGATGCCAGAGACAAATAGGCGACTTTGGATGAGCTGTAAAAAAGCGGCTGACTGTTCTGGGAAGGCCAGGCCCGTGAGCCAAATGAGCAGTAGAATGGCTACGCCCGTAAACCCATTGGAGAGGGGTTCCGCAATGCCCCGCACTGCCGACTGGACGCGGGCGCTGAGGGAACCTGGGATGGGTTGGAAGAGCACTGGGCCGACACTGGCCACCAGGGTATAGTGCAGCAACTCATCAAAAAACTTCAGCCCCAGCAACCCCACAAAGAGGTTGAGGAAGGAGGCCAGACCAATCAGGATAATCACCGCCGGGAGTAGCATGAGGGAGAAGAACACCCCTAGCCATTCGATCGCGCGGCTAGCCAAAAATAACTGCGCCCCCAATTCACATAGCCCCAGAATACCGCCAAAGAGTCCTAAGAAGCTGGCAATTTCGGCTCCACTAAAGCGCTTTTCAATCTGCGTCAGGTATTGAAAATCAATCAGGACTAAGAGGACTTGGGCTAACACGAAAAAGGTGAGGATCAAGACCACGTAGCGGCGCAGAGGTCCCTGAACGCGGCGATTAAAGTCTGAGCGCTTGGGTTGTTTCCGCACTGTGTCGGGAAAGGATTGACGATAGGCACGGCTGACATAGAACAGAATCAGTACCCCGATCGTCATCACAATAAACGCAGCCAAAATGACATTGGGGAGATCGATCCACCGCAACAGCAAGGGGAGTGAAAAGCCACTGACCACATCGGCCACCAGTAACCCACTACTGATCAAGGGATAGGAGCGCTTGATCTCGCGGATATTGAACAGTTGGTTTGCCGTAATGGAGGTGTTCAAATCACTGAGGACATAGATAGCCTCCACCCACAACCGCATCAGCGGCACCGTCACCACAACCCAGGCTGCCACCCCCAACCCCACGCGGAAAAAGAGGAGGGGCACCGCCAGCAGCAGGGCAATGAGCACCACCACCCGCCGCAAGGGCAACACTGTCTGTAACCAGGCATAGAGGAACCCCAGCCCCGATCCAATCCCCGAACTGGCGATATAAATCCAGGCTAGGGAGTTGGCCCCATAGCGATCGAGGAATAGGGCAACGGCACACGCTTCTAACCAGATCAACCCCACGGAGGAACAGGTATAGAAGGCAAACATGAGAAACGTCCGTCCGGCTTCGTCAGGACGCAGGTTGACCCAAGTTAAGACTTGTTGCAGTGCTGCGTCTAGCCGTTGCCTCAGCCAGCCAGGCAGGTATTGCTCAAGCCAAGAGGTCGTGAATTGCCGCTGAATCTTTGAAATCATGCCAGCTAAGTCGAGACACCCCTAGTTGGAATGCCTTTAATTTAGCCTGCCTACGCTGACTTGTACGCGCCGCCGCCGAGAACAAGTTACGTCTGGGCTAAAACTGCGCTAAGCCCAGGGGCAAACCCAAAGGGTGTGGCCGTGAGCTAGGCGGCGAACATGGTAGCATCAGTCAGCTTGGCCCATTGCCGCACCCTTTGAATTTCACCCTAACCCGTTAAGCGTCATGTTAAGAGCCGGAATTGTTGGACTGCCCAATGTGGGGAAATCCACTCTCTTTAATGCCCTCGTCGCCAATGCCAAGGCCCAGGCCGCTAATTTCCCCTTTTGCACGATCGAACCCAATGTTGGCGTTGTGGCAGTCCCCGATGAGCGCTTAGCCGTGTTGGCGGCACTCTCCCACTCGGAACAGACTATCCCCACCCGGATTGAGTTCGTGGATATTGCGGGCTTGGTGAAGGGGGCCAGCCAGGGGGAAGGCTTGGGGAACCAGTTCCTCTCCCACATTCGCCAGGTTGATGCGATCGTCCAGGTGGTGCGTTGCTTTGAGAATGACGACATTATCCATGTGTCCGGGTCGATCGATCCTGTGCGGGACATCGAAGTGATCAACCTGGAATTGGCCCTGGCGGACCTCGCCCAGATTGAACGGCGCATGGAGCGCACTCGCAAACAGGCCCGCACCAGCAAGGAAGCCCAATTTGAGTTAACTGTTTTAGATAAACTCAGCGCTGCGCTGAACGAGGGAACTTCCGTCCGGCAACTGCCCCTCACGGCAGAAGAGACCAGCGTGATCCAGCCCCTCGATTTGTTGACGGCCAAACCCCTGATCTATGCAGCCAATGTGGCTGAAGATGAATTAGCCACCGGGAACGTCCAAGTCGAACGGGTACGGGCGATCGCCAATCAGGAGCGGGCTAAGGTGGTGGTCGTCTCTGCCCAAGTCGAGTCGGAATTGGTGGAACTCCCCCCAGCGGAGCAGGCTGACTATCTGGCTGCCCTGGGGGTTGCGGAAGGAGGTCTGCAATCCCTCATTCGAGCGACCTATGATCTGTTGGGCCTCCGCACCTATTTGACCACTGGCCCTAAGGAAACCCGCGCCTGGACGATCCGCGCTGGGATGTTGGCCCCCCAGGCCGCTGGGGTGATCCACTCGGACTTTGAGAAGGGTTTTATCCGGGCGGAAACCGTTGCCTATGCCGATCTGGTTAAGGCTGGCTCGATGCAGGCCGCCAAGGAACAGGGCCTCGTCCGCAGTGAAGGCAAGGACTATGTGGTGCAAGAAGGGGATGTCCTACTCTTTCGGTTTAATGTTTAACGATCGCTTATGCCGATCGCCAGGGGAGGTGGTGTGGGCCACGTTGGCAGTAGTGGCGCGGCTTTAGGGATGGAAGTTCAGGCTGTTGCGTTGGGCTGCATGGCCTGAGGGTTAATCAGGTGCAGGCGATCGCGCCTGATCCCACCCTCGCCGGGGAGTGGTAGCAATGTTCGCTAAGTTGACCGATTAGAAACGGCTGACCGAGTACTCGCTACAACTGGTGGCACTCGTGAGGGCCAGTTGGTCTGTTGGTCGTTGCTCATGCATCATGCAGGCTACATACAGGCTAATTGACGGTAACCACGATCGCGGCACTTTCATTCGCAAGACGATCGACGGCTTGCAGGGCATAGGTGCCGGGGGGGACGGCCATACTCGTGGTATTGGCGTTCAAGATCTGTAGCAACTGCCACGTGGGGCCTTGCTGCTGATAGAGCGTCCACCCGCGTACCTCCGCAACCCCTGGATTCCAGGTAATTTGACCCGCTCTGGCCTGTACACCCGTTGGGGGAGCGGGGGGCGTATTGTCGAGCCAAGGCATGGTAGGGGGGAGGGCCGGTGATGGGTAGAGCGCGTTTTTAAAGGTTTCTTGAATCCCCAAACGGTTGTCGCGCAGCACCTTAGCACTAAAGAAAATATTGCCCAAGGAATTTTGGGTTGCCTTTTGTCGGGAAAGCGCCACCTGCCGCTCAAATTCCGTCTTGGTCCAGGTTTTGCCATCCAGTTGGCTCAGGTAGTTACCGGCGTAAATGTGGCGTCCGAGGGAATTTTGTTGGCTCCACCAGTCAAGGAGACGGGCATAGCTTTGTTGGGGCGGGTCAATCCGCCAGTAGAGTTGGGGGGCGAGGTAGTCTACCCAGCCCCGCTGCAACCAGAGTTTGGGGTCAGCATAGAGGGCATTGTACTGATCAAGTCCTTGAACGCCTGCCGGTTGGCCAGGGCGATAAATCCCAAAGGGACTGATGCCAAACTTAACCTGGGGTTTAGTTGCGCGAATCCCCGTGGCAAGACGTTGGACCAGTTGGTTCACATTATCCCGCCGCCAATCCGCCAGGGATAGGGTGCCACCCGCCTGACGGTAGGCTGCGTAGGTTTTGCTATCGGGGAAGGTGACCCCACTCTGGGGATAGGGATAGAAATAGTCATCCAGGTGAATGCCATCGATATCGTAGCGGTTGACCACATCAAGGATGACGGTGTAGGTCCAGTCCTGGACTTCCTTGGCCCCAGGGTCCATCCAAAGCTGGTTGCCATAGCGATAGGTATATTGGGGGTAGCGATTAGAAACGTGGTTAGCCGCCAGTTGCTCATTGGGGCTAACCCGCGCCCGGTAGGGATTAAACCAGGCATGGACTTCGATATTGCGCTTCCGGCTTTCCCGAATCGCAAAGGCGAGGGGATCGTAGCCGGGGGCCTGTCCCTGGGTGCCCGTCAGCCAGCTACTCCAGGGTTCGTAGGGGGAGGCATACAGCGCATCCCCCGCCGGACGAATTTGCAGGATCAGGGCGTTCAGGTTTAATGTTTGCATTTGATCCAAAATCTGGATCAGTTCGGCCTGCTGTTGGGCCGCACTCAGCCCCTTGCGCGAAGGCCAGTCAATGTTACTTACAGAGGCTACCCAGATTCCGCGAAATTCCCGTTGATGCCCGATCGCGCCCTGGGGAAGGGAAATTCCGGGTTGGGATGGACGGCTGGGCGGTAGGCTGGGCGGGCTGGGGG
>NZ_JBRCAD010000040.1:0-7341 GCF_053493415.1 Trichothermofontia sp.
GGCACATATTTCTCGCGGCGGAAGGCCACAATGCCATCCCCGCCTTTCCCTGCTCGGACTTCAATTTCAGCGTGATCAATAAATTGCATTGGATTTAAACCCTCGATTTGCCCCCGCAGGCGCAACGGCCTGGGCATAAATGCCCCCCTTCCCAAGATACGCCCCCTCCTACCTTTGCCTCTACCTAATCGGCCTGCGCATACGGGGGGGTGAGCACCGGGCCATTGCCCTCTCCCCCCGTCCCCGCTGCCAAACTGGATGCGGGGCAGTCCCCGAAGCGCCGGGGCTTTAGGCCCCTCCCCTAGGGAGAGGGGCAGCGAACGCAATTCTTAAGATTTCCTTGAGCCGCTATCCGGCATATCCTGACGTTCTGTGGCTGAATTAGGCCACTGCATGAACTTTTCTAAAGAATTGACTTAAAACGTAAAGAGTATAATAGCTAATTGGTTATATAGTTAATCAACTGTCGCCCTGTGCAGAGGGGGCAGTTCCCGTTGTTCAGTTACCGGATGGCTTTGATGAAAGGACTCACACCTTTGCGCATTGGTCAGCATATTGCGCGTTATCCGATCGTTCAGGGGGGCATGGGGGTGCGGATCTCTGGTGCCAATCTCGCGGCGGCAGTGGCGAATGCCGGTGGCATTGGCATCATTTCCACCGCCGGGTTGGGGTTGAATTCCCCCTACTTTGATCCCCAACGATCAGGGAAGCAACCCCAGGCCCAGTTTTTTGAGGCCAACCGATTGGCCCTGATTGACGAATTACGCTTGGCCCGTACCCTCAGCCCGACGGGGGTGATTGGCATCAACTCAATGGTGGCTACCCGCGATCACGAGACGATGGTCCGCACGGCGGCGGCAGCGGGGGTGAATTTAGTAATTGCAGGGGCGGGCTTACCCCTGCGGTTACCGGAATATACGGCAGGCTATCCAGAGGTCGCCCTGGTGCCGATCGTGTCTACGGTACGGGCGGCTCAACTGATTTGTCGCAAGTGGGAACGTCAGTACGATCGCCTGCCGGATGCGATCGTCGTCGAAAGTCCGCGCTATGCCGGGGGACACTTGGGGGCGAAGGCGTCGGAGTTGCTAGACCCAGCCCTCAGTGCTGAGCAGGTGATTCCTGCTCTAGTCCGCTATCTGCGCGACGAGGTGGGGGCCGACATTCCCGTGATCGCAGCGGGGGGGGTTTGGGATCGGACCGATTTGGATGCCATGCTGGCTCTGGGGGCTAGGGGGGTGCAACTGGGCACCCGTTTTATTACCACCCACGAGTGCGACGCCGATCTGGCCTATAAGGAATTTCATTGTCAGGCCAGTCCCGATGAGGTGGTCCTGGTCCCCAGCCCGGTGGGGCTACCCGGACGGGCACTGCGTAATCCCTTTGCGGAGCAGGCGATTGCAGGTACACGGCGCCCCCAGGGGGGGTGTCTGAACTGCCTCCACAGTTGCAAGTGGCGCGATGCCCAGGAAACCTACTGCATCCTCCAGGCCCTTGATCGCGCCAGTCGCGGGGATGTCATCAACGGTTTGATCTTTGCTGGGGCCAATGCCGGACGGGCTAAGGAACTCCAATCGGTCGCTGCCGTGATGGCAGCGTTAACTGCCGTTTGAGCGAGATCTGGTTTAGATCTCACGGCTGAGGTGGGATAGGGTGGTGGGGCCGATGGTGCCCGTGGGTTGGATGTTGCGCGATTGCTGATATTGGTAGACCGCTGCTTGGGTCTCCGGACCAAAGTAGCCCGTAATTGGGCCTTGGTAAAACCCCAAATTCCGCAGTTGTAGCTGTACCGCCCGCACTTCCCCCCCCGCACTGCCGTAGGTGATCGGCGTAGGGGTGCTCCAGGCTGTGTTAGGGGTGCCCACCCAACCTGTGGCTATGGGGGCGGGTAAGGGAGTTGCGACGACCGGTGGGGGCACAACACCCGGCACGGCAACGTAGTGGGTCGTGGCTACCTGGGTGGTCGTCACGACCTGGGTACCGGGATTCACGACGGGTACCAGGGTCGGTGCGCCGGTCCCAGGATAGCTAATGGCTACCACGTTGAGATCACTCGCCAGGGTCGTGAGGGTGGCGGGGCCAGCCACCCCATTGACGGGTAAGCCCCGCCGTCGCTGATAGCGCCGAACGCCATCCTCCGTTAAGTTCCCAAAATAGCCGGTGATGGGTCCACCGTAAGCCCCGACGGCCTGCAAACTACGCTGAAGTTGGGTAACCCCTGAACCGCGATCGCCGCGCCGGAGGGTGGCATTAATGATGGGGGTAGGAGCCGTGATCGGAGTCGTGGCTACTACGGGCTGCATGGTCACGATCGGGGTTGGGGTCATCACCGGTTGGGTTGTCACAATTGCTTGGGTGGTGACCACTTGGGGGGGTACTGGGACAACTGGCGTAACGGCTACCAGCCCATTCACTTCCCGCTGCAACAGCGATAGGGTTGCCGGACCCGCCACCCCATCCACCCGGAGGCCGCGAGTACTTTGATAGCGACGGACCGCTGCCTCTGTCTGACTGCCGAAGTAGCCGGAAATTGGCCCATTGTAGACCCCCACACGGGTGAGGTTTGTCTGTAATTGCCGCACTGAGTTACACGTACTGCCCCGTTGTAAAACCGTGCTACTGGCAGCTTGGACCGGAGGTACCGCTGGCCCAACGCTGAGTAAAAGCGCCCCGATCGCCAGGGATAGTAACTGGAGGAGCAACCGGGGTGAACGCAGCCAAGGGGGCAGATAGGCCCAACGGGAGCCAGTGGGTGGGGGAGCCGTTGGGGTTAGGTCTCGCCGCCGGGTAGATGTTCTCAAGCCAGACACACCCAGATTAACCAGTGATTGCATAGATCATGTCTCTCGTAGCGCGACAATGGGTTGATGCAGGCTAGGCGGTTTCGCCCCCATGTCACTGGCTCGTCTCACATCTGGGAAATCCCCTGCGATCGCAGGGCAATATCATTGAAAAATTCAGCAAATCCTGAGGTGACCAACCTCAACGTCAACGCGCCATTAAGCCGATAACTTGACAACTCCCCGCGCCTTTAGGCGCGGGGATTCTTGGCTCACAGGGTGTCTTAGACATTGCCCTCACCAAGCAGCTTGCAGCGCCACAAAGGCCGCTTCCACTTGTCGCAGCACTTGTTGCAGCAACCCATGCGTATGGGGGCGCTTCAATTCTGGGAACTGTTGTTTGGCAGCCGCCAGCGCCTGGCACTGGGAGTAGTATGTGGGCCGCTGGGCAGCAGCAGGGATGATATACTCCCGGTCGATGCGGCAAGCATTGATATCGCACTTGCGAGAACGCGCCCAATCTTTACGTTCGGCCAGCGCGAAATTGTAGACTTGCCGGCAAATCTCCAGCCAGTCCTCAATAATCGCTTCCTGCGCAAGCGTAGGTTGCAGCTTGTACTCGTAAGTGAGGGTTACCATGCTGCAATTTTAGCACCTTGATTAAGGTGTTTGCGATTTACTCAAAGCCGTCCGAGAAGGACGGGGCTTGCATCCCATTATTTTTTGGTCAAAGGGCACAAGCATAAATTTCTGATTCTGTTAAGGATTCTACCAGATACGCCGCGATACCCGTGCCAGCCCTGAGAGGGTGTTTGAAACGTCCAGAAACCAGCCGTTTGAAGTCGCTACTACAAACGCCAAGCAACCCGTAGGACAGCCAAACGTCGAGGTTCGTAGTCACGGTTTTAAGCGCGATCCCCCTTTTAAACCATCCTCTGAGGTTGCTTTGCTGCCTAGGCGTGTCCCCCCATGCCCACGTTCCCAAACCGGGCGAAGAAGGTGAGATGCTGGCTTGCGCAAAGCCCCTCGCCAGTGCTGGGGGATTAACCTTAGGGGATGGCCGCTCAGATTGAAGCCACGCGACCCACTGCACTCAACACCAGGTGTCTGAACCAGGTGTATTTAAAATTGAGGCCCGTGATCCGTCCGAAATGGGGCAATACCTGCTAGCCTAGAATATCTGTATGGAACTCAAGCATGTGTTGATATGGTTAAACTGCGACTAAAGCGGATGGGCAAGAAGCGGGAAGCGAGCTATCGGATTGTAGCGGTCCACGCAACCAGCCGTCGCGATGGGCGTCCCCTGGAAGAATTGGGTTTTTACAATCCCCGCACTGATGAAACGAAGCTGGATATCCCGGCGATCGTCAAGCGTTTGCAGGAAGGTGCCCAGCCGACCGAAACCGTTCGTAGTATTCTGGCTAAAGCCAACGTTTTTGAACAAGTCCGTGCCTGAATCAGTCCCCCCCCCGGCTGACCCTGTTGTGACCCCAGCCCCTCCAGATTACATACACCTCCTGCGGTTTCTCGTCGAACCCCTTTTGGATTCGCCGGACTCCCTACGTGTGGATTGTGAGATTTCCACCCGATCACGGGTATGGTTGCGGGTTGCCTTTGAGGGCGAAGATAAGGGTCGAGCCTTTGGGCGTGGGGGCCGGAATTTGCAAGCAATCCGGACGGTGCTGACAGCGGTTGCCCAGGCCGCAGGCCACACGCTACACCTGGAGGTCTTTGGGCACGGGCATGGTCATGGACCGGATGACGGTCTTGCGGCTGTCAGCCATGAACCGGTTGCTAGGGGAGGACACCGGAGCCTACCGACCCGTCGGCCTCGGTCGATCCCTGACCCTAGTCCGCGATCCCATTGAGCATGGCTGAAACCTGCACGATTCAACTGCCTAGCCCTGAAAGTGCGATCGCCCTGGCGGGGGATCGGGAGGAAAACCTTAAGCTCCTAGCCCGCCAAACGGGGGCCAGTGTGGTTCTGCGGGGACAAGCACTCCTCATCTCCGGAACTGCTAACCAGGTGGCGTTGTGCAATCGCCTGGTGCGATCGCTCGCTGACCTGTGGGAAGCCGGGGTTGGGGTCTCCAGCGTGGATATTCTCACCAGTCGCCATGCCCTGGATACCCAGCGTCAGGATGAATTAAAAGATCTGCGACAGGACGTGCTGGCCCGTACCCGACGGGGGGAGGACATTCGGGCGAAAACCTTTCGGCAACGCCAGTATGTCCAGTCCATACGGACCTGTGACCTAGTATTTTGTACGGGGCCAGCGGGGACGGGTAAAACCTTCCTGGCAGCCGTGTTGGCGATTCAGGCCCTCCTGGCCAACCAATATGAACGGCTGATCCTTACCCGACCGGCGGTCGAAGCGGGGGAGAAGCTCGGCTTCCTCCCCGGCGATTTACAGCAAAAGATTAATCCCTACCTGCGTCCCCTCTACGATGCCCTGTACGAGTTGACCGATCCCGAAAAAATTACCAGCTTGATGGAGCGCGGCATCATTGAAGTGGCCCCCCTGGCCTATATGCGGGGGCGTACCCTGAATCACTCGTTTATCATTCTGGACGAGGCCCAAAATACAACCCCGGCCCAGATGAAAATGGCCTTGACCCGTTTGGGATTCCGTTCCCGCATGGTGGTGACGGGCGATACTACCCAGACGGATTTACTGCCCCATCAACCCTCTGGCCTGGAGGTGGCCTGTCAGATTTTACAAACTGTCGAAGGGGTTGCCTTTCATAAATTGACCCAGGCCGATGTGGTTCGCCATCCCCTGGTGCAGCGGATTATTGCAGCCTACGAGCAACACGAAGGGCGCTAGGGTGCGGCTGGCGCTGACGGCTGGTCCGATCGTCGCGTTACTAAGGTCCATCCCTCGGCCTGTCCTAAGGCCTGGGGTGTGGGCAGTGCCAGTCGTTGGGCGGCGGCGGCGTCCAGCAACAAATAGGGGGGGGGCTGTTGGTGCCAGCGGTGTTGCAGTTCATCGTCGTGCTGGGGAATGACGGGATGCTCTGCGTAGAATTCCAGGGAAGGGCGACGAATCGGATTCGAGGTGTAGACCGGCACCCCAGGAGGAACTTCCCGTGCCACGATGGCGGCTACGGGTTGGACAGGATAATCTTCTCCTAATTCCCAAAGCCAATGGCCTGACAACAGCAGCAGCACTAGGGACACATACATCCCCCAGGCCAAAACCAGGATGAACTGGGCATCCTGCCGCCGGAGCAAGAACAAGGCTGTTGTCATCGTTAACCCAACGGCGATCGTGGTGGGGAGTAAGGCCCAGTTCGGAGGAGATACCACCCGGCCATAGTAGAAGCTGATCCCCCACCCCCCTAGGGCCAACAGCGCGAGGACTCCTGTCCAGGCACGGGGATAGGGACGAGGACTCGCCTGCCCCAGGCCGAAGGGATTCGCCTGGTACCAAATGTCGGTGAGGTGGAGGCCGACGATCAGGGCGATCGCGGGATACAGGGGCATCACATACCAGGGGAGTTTGGTCCCCATGAGCGAAATCGCCAGCAGATATCCCCCCCCCCAGACCAGTAACAATTTGGCCCACCCCAAGGCACGATTCTCCCAAACCTGGACTAGCCCCGCCGGTAGGAACAACAGCCAGGGCCAAGTGTATTTGAGCAATTCCAGCAGGTAATACCAGGGGGGACCACTATTATTGCCCACGGTTGTCCAGACCCGATCGAGGGATTGGTTCATCACGCTGGTATTGACAAAAGTTTGACCATAGGAGTGCCATTGGGCGGCAAACCAGAGGCCAGCGGGTAGGCAGCCCAGGCCCAACCCCAACCAAAAAGACAGGGAGGTAAGCAGGCGCGGTGTGTCCCAGGCGACGAAAACCAGGGCGATCGTCCCCAGCAAAACTCCTAATAGTCCTTTGGTCAAAAAGATCAGCCCTAGGCTGATGCCCACCCCCAAACAGGCCCGGAGATCCCGTCGGGACCAGAGCAGGAACCACAACATTAGGATAAAAAAACAGAGGATCGCCCCATCCAGCATGGCGAGTCGTCCATGCCGCACGACGGGTAGCAGCGTTAGGTAGACGATTGCCGCCAAGCGGGCAGGCGTTTCTCGCCCAAACAGTTCGCGACCGAGGAGGTAGAGCAGGGGAACGGAGAGGGCCGTGAGCAATGCACCGGGGAGACGGGCGGTCCCCTCGTTAACCCCCAATAGTTGATACCCGAGGGCAATGAGCCAATGGAGCAAGGGAGGTTTATTGAGATAGGGTTCCCCCCAGAGGGTGGGATGCAGCCAGGTGGTGGAGCCAGGACCTGCCTGCCAGATTTCCTTCGCGACTTGGGCAACCGTACCCTCATCCCAGTCCCGCAGGGGCACATCCCCCAGATTTAGGGTAAAGAGCAGGAGAGCGGCGCTGCCCAATAACAAGAACCAACCCCAATCCAGCGATCGCGGTGTTCCGTAACGCATCGGTTTGAGGCGATTGTCATTAAGGCGTTTCCGATACATGATCTTGGGACGTTGGAGAAATGAGGGGCACGAGCAGCGGGGTAAAACAGATGGGTTGGCGGGGTGGGGGGTATGG
>NZ_JBRCAD010000041.1:0-37164 GCF_053493415.1 Trichothermofontia sp.
GCTCCCCCTGCTCCCCCCCGCCCCAGCCGCTAAACTCCGCAAGGGGGCTGAACTGGCCGATGCCGCTTGGGAAGATTTGGCCGAAATTGATCTAGCTACCCTCACTGATATGGATTTCCGGCCTGCCCGCATCTATGTCGGCCTCGGCTTTGTGGGCTTTGCCGCCTTGATGCTGACGCTGCTCATGCTCTACTACCATAGCCTACGTCCCGATCTCATTCTGGTGGATCAAATTCGCCAGTATTGGTATCCCTACATCTTTTTTGTCTGCTTTGGGGTGGCGGGGATGTTCATGCTGGGGCGGGAAGCCATGCGCCCACCCGTAGATCTTGAAGCCCCGATCGCGCCGAGTGCCGAGGGGCAACCGTTGGATATCCCGGACGATCGCTAGATCGCTGGCCTTTAGTGATTGCGGGATTGCGTGATTTAATCGAGGTTCCTTCAAGAACGGGGCGCAGGGAAAGGGGTGCGATCGTCCCCCTCTACCGACAGACAAATCATCTAACCGCTATGATTGACAATATATCAATCCAGTTGCAGCCTTGGGCCGTGTTACTTGTCTTGCCGTTGCCGGCTCCCGGATGAGCCATCGGACGGAATGAATGCTGATTAAGGCATGGTTGCCAAGTCGCTCATTCGCAATTAAAAGACGCGGAGCATCTCCATGAATCACCGTTGAGGTTTAGTAGGACCTATGAATTCCGAGTCATCATTGGCGGAACTACCGTTTGATCTTAGCATGTGTGAGGAAGAACCGATTCACATTCCCGGTTCTATCCAACCCCACGGCATTTTAATCGTGCTGGCAGAACCCGGTCTTGAAATTCTGCAAATTAGTCGGAATACGGACTTATTATTGGGCTACCCGCCCGATGACCTCCTGGGTCAACCCCTCAGCAAGCTACTGAATGCACCACAACTGGCCTTGGTTAACCAAGCCTTAAGTCAGGATCATTTGCCCAGCGTGAATCCGCTAAAGTTAGCGATGGAGACACGGACTGGTGTGGTCCTGGATGGGGTAATGCATCGCAATCCCGATGGCATTCTCATTCTGGAATTATTACCAACTACCGATTCCACCACCCAAATCGCGACGCAAGCCTCTGCTTTTGCATTTTTCCATTTGGTCAAAGCCACCACGCACCATCTGCAACACGCCACTAGCCTCCAGGATCTGTGTGAAATAGCCGCCCGCGAAATTCGACGCTTGAGTGGCTTCGATCGGGTCATGATCTATCGGTTTGATGAGCAAAAAAATGGGGAAGTTATTGTTGACAACAAGCGTGAGGATCTAGAATCCTGGTTACACCTTCATTATCCCGCCGCCGATATCCCCCCCCGCGCCCGATCGCTCTACCAACGCCGCTGGATTCGCCTGATTGCTGATGTGAATTACCAAGCCGCTGAATTAGTGCCGCGCCACTATCCGCTCAATGATACGCCCCTTGACTTAAGTGATGCGATTTTGCGTAGCGTCTCCCCCATTCATGTTGAATACTTGCAAAATATGGAAGTTGGGGCGACGATGACCATCTCCCTACTCAAAGACCATGAACTGTGGGGGTTGATTGCTTGTCATCACTACACACCGCGCTATATTCCCTATGAACTCAGTGCGGCCTGTGAGTTTGTGGGACAGGTGATGTCGATGGAGTTGGCGGCTAAGGAAGCCCTCGCTGATGTGGATTATCGCATCCATCTCAAGTCGCTGCCCGGTCAATTTTTAGAGTGGATGACCACGGAGGCTAATTTTATTGATGGCCTCACCCAACATGAACCAACGCTCTTGGATTTGGTCAGTGCCCAGGGAGCCGCTATTTGTTTTAACGATCGCATTACCCTCGTGGGCACAACCCCGAGCCTACCTGAGATTAAAGCCCTAACCACCTGGCTAGGCCGAACCTGCACCGAACCAATCTTTGCCAGTCATTGCCTGAGCGATCACTATCCCGCCGCTAAGGCATTTAAGGATACCGCCAGTGGCCTACTCGCGATCGCCATTTCCGTACCCCCGCGTAACTATGTGCTGTGGTTCCGCCCGGAGGTGATCCGAACGGTCTATTGGGCGGGCGATCCGCATCGCCCCGTGACAGTGACTCCGGCAGGCGACACACTGCGGCTATCCCCCCGGCGATCGTTCGCCCTGTGGAAGGAAATTGTGCAACTCCAATCCCTACCTTGGCAACCCTGTGAACTGGAAGCAGCCCTAGCCTTACGCCAGGAAATTATTGATATCGTCCTGCGTCAAGCAACGGAACTCGCCCACCTTAACGCTAGCCTGAAGCGATCGGAAGCCTGTCTGCGGGAAAAAGCTGAACAATTAGAAACGGCTTTATATGACCTGCGGCAAACCCAGGCGCAATTGGTTCAAACTGAAAAAATGTCGAGTTTGGGACAGTTAGTGGCAGGTATTGCCCACGAAATTAATAATCCGGTTAATTTTATTCATGGCAACCTTGAACATGCCAATCAGTACACTCAAGATCTCTTAGAATTGTTGCAACTCTTCTTAAAGAAATTTCCCACAGATCCAGAAATCGAAGCCTATATTGAGGATATTGATCTAGAATTTCTCACTGAAGACTTACCTAAGTTGATCAGTTCCATGCAAATTGGAGTCGATCGTATTCAAAAAATTATCATTTCCCTACGTCACTTCTCGCGATTGGATGAGGCTGAGAAAAAGCCTGTGAATGTCCACGAGGGGATTGACAGCACTTTGACGATCTTGAAACATCGCCTGAAAGCAAAGCCAGAATATCCCGCAATTAAAATCACTAAGAACTATGGCGAATTACCCTTAGTGGAGTGCTATGCGGGGCAGTTAAACCAGGTATTTATGAATATCTTGAGTAATGCGATCGATGCTCTAGAGGAAGCCGTTGAGGCCGGAAAATGGTCCCGTGATGTCGCAGAATCGGATACCAGCCCCTACATTAACATCATCACGGAAATGACCGATGATAAGGCTATTCAGATCCGCATTCAAGATAATGCAACGGGTATTCTGCCCGAAGTTCAGGCCCGCTTATTTGATCCCTTCTTTACCAGTAAACCCATTGGCAAAGGGACGGGGTTAGGACTTGCCATCAGCTACCAAATCGTTGTTGAGCGGCATGGGGGAAGCTTGACGTGCCAGTCCCAACCCAATGTGGGGACAGAGTTCACAATTAAAATTCCTCTTCACGCCGATGTTCCCAATGCCGATTGACGGTGGACCTTAATTTAAGGGTTGGGCACCGATCGGGCAACGCACCTGTTGGGGATCTTGCACCGGCATTTGGACCAAGAGGGTCGGCGGGATTGTGGACGGGCGGACACTTTGGCAGAGGGTTGTGCCCACCTGGGATGCTGCCTCCCCTGGGTGGGCAAACACTAGGCTGGTAAAGCTGCGAAGGCCAGGGGTCTTGGCCTGGGCCATGAGGGTAACGCCTAGGGCGGGGTTGGCATCGGGAACAACCATATAGCGATAGAAATCAGTTTCGGGTTCAATGCCTGCCACAAACTCATCTAAGGTGGCAGCAAACTTGTCATACCGTTGATAAAATGCCTCCTGGGCTTGGGCTAAGGCCCCCATATAAAGCTGGGCCTCCCGTTCCCGTGCCTGGTTCTGGCGCTGATCAAAGTCCTGAATCACCCCCGCTTGCGGTGGGGTCGTCGATCGCGACGTTTGCTGGAAGACTAGGACTTGGTCGGTAAAAGCGGTGGGACGTTCATCCCCAGGGGCAACACGGGTCAGTTCTAAGCGCAGTTGACGATCGGGGGTGAGTTCAAAAATAGTCGCGATCGTTTCATTCTGATTCAGAGTCAGGTCGATCTGCATGGGTTGGGTCGCGGGATTCAGACGATAGCGCAGTTCTTCGGCTAGCTTGACCCCCGCCTCAGCATCCAGCAACAGAAAGAGCTTACCCTCTGGGGCAAAGACCAGGGTCATCGCCAGGGCTGGGGTGTGCCATTGCCCTAGGATGGCCTCGGCGATTGATTCCGGGGCGGTCACTGCCAGTGGGTCTGGCGGGGGAACGGGTTCCTTGGCCCAGGTGGGCGTGGCTATCCCCCAGCCACCGCCTGTCAAGACGACGGCGAGGACAACACTTCCCCAGTAACCCAGCGTCGGCCCAGGCGATCGCAACGGGTTGGTCTTGCATGACGGCATGGACGCCCCTCCTCTTCTCCCAATCATCGCCGCGATTCTAACAGGCACTGGGCCAAGCCTCAACTCGGCGTGCCGGGCAGGGTCGGTTGGCCCGTGTGGGCAGTGGTTTGCAGCAGCAGCCCGTACTCAAACCCCTCAATCAGGGCACGGCAGGACGCATCAATGATATTGGTGGACACGCCAACGGTTGTCCAGCGCCGCACCCGATCACTGGCCTCAATGAGGACCCTGGTTTTGGCCCCAGTCCCCGCCGCACCGTCGATAATGCGAACCTTATAGTCGGTCAGATGCCAATCCGCGATCGTGGGGTAGAAAGTCAACAACGCTTTCCGGAGAGCCGCATCCAGCGCCGAAACGGGGCCATTCCCCTCCGCCACCGCCAGGATATCCTGGCCTTCCACCCGTACCTTCACCGTTGCTAGCGCCTCACCCTGGGAACCGCAGTGAACTTGGAACCATTGCAGGTCAAAAAACCGTTGCCGCTGTCCCAACACGTCCCGCATGAGCAGATCAAAGCTAGCTTCGGCGGCCTCAAATTGGTAGCCTTCATTCTCCAAGTCTTTTAGCCGTTGCAAAATTTGGCGACTGGTGGGATCGTGCCGCTCCAGGTGAATGCCAAAGGTGCGGGCCTTGATCAGGATATTGCTCATCCCGGATTGGTCGGAAATGACGATGCGGCGGCTGTTGCCCACCACTTCCGGCGGAATGTGTTCGTAGGTCACCGGGTTGCGTTCTACCGCCGAGACATGAATCCCGCCCTTATGGGCAAAGGCGGACTGGCCCACAAAGGGGGCATGATCATTCGGGGCCAAGTTGACAATTTCACTCGTCGCCCGACTGATGTGGGTAATCTGGGCCATCTGGGTCGGAGGAATACAGTCATACCCCAACTTCAGTTGCAGGTTAGGGATAAGGGTACACAGGTTGGCGTTGCCACACCGTTCCCCATAGCCGTTGATCGTGCCCTGCACCATTGTGACCCCGGCTTCCACCGCTGCGATCGCATTGGCCACCGCTGTCCCCGCATCATTGTGGGTGTGGATACCGAGGCGAGGCTGCGGGGTATTGGCTCCCTGGGGATTAAGATGCAGTGCCGTCATCACCTCCGCCACAATACGCGTAATGTCACGGGGTAAACTGCCCCCATTGGTGTCGCAAAAGACCAGCCATTCGGCCCCCGCTGCGATCGCGGTTTTCAGGGTTGCTAGGGCATAGCCAGGGTTGGCCCGATAGCCATCAAACCAATGCTCGGCATCATAGATGACCCGCCGGTTCTGGCGACGCAGGTAGGCGATCGTATCGTCGATCATGGCCAGATTTTCGTCGAGCGTTGTCTTTAAACCTTCCGTAACGTGGAGATCCCAGGATTTGCCAAAAATGGTGACCCAGCGGGTCCCGGCAGACAGCAAGGGTTGCAAGAGGGAATCGGCAGCGGCTGTAGTATGGGGGCGACGGGTGGAACAAAAGGCAACTGGCTCGGCCTGGGTAAGCGGTTCCTCGCGCAAACGCCAGAAGAACTGGACATCCTTGGGATTCGCCCCTGGCCAGCCCCCTTCAATGAAAGGCACCCCTAGCTGATCCAAAAGGCGAGCAATGCGGAGTTTATCCTCCAGGGAGAGGGACAAGCCTTCGCGTTGGGCACCATCGCGCAGCGTTGTATCGTAGAGCCAAAGCCGAGGCGCAACATCGAAAGTCATGGCAGATACGCTGAAGTTAGGATCACACGCCCTCATTGTAGGCAAGCGATCGGGGAAAGGCGAAAATCTACCAAGCTCCTTTACAATGCCCACCAGTGCGCTATGATAGAAAGTCCCACAGTACCGGTTAAACACCCGGTGGTGCCAGGTTGCGGGCGTAATTCAGTGGTAGAATGTCAGCTTCCCAAGCTGAACGTCGTGGGTTCGAGTCCCATCGCCCGCTTAGAGCGAAACCTATACACAGCAAGGGTTTCATGCTATCTGTCACGATGAGCAGGGTAGATGAAAGGTCTACTATCTACCCTAATTGTCTACCGTATGTCTACCGCCGTAGACATACGGCATTACCCGGTCAATAATCTAAGCTTATTAACTACATAAGTCAACCTAATCTTAAATCTTAGATGCCCTATATATATGGATATATAGGGACAGGGTAGGCACTAGAGCTAATTAGGTAAAAAAACTATCCTGTGGCCAGACATCACCGTATACCCATCAGGGCACCTCGAAAAATACAAATCTTGCGCTCATAAGCAACGTAATCTCGTCAGCACTTCCCTACTCGGTGAGGTACAGGCAAGGGGCTTAAGCCCCTTGTTCGCAAGGCTTGATAGTACTTCATTAGAGAGGAAACGGCTATATCTCTAGAAGCCTGATTACCCAAGTATTTTAAGGCTAAAGCTATCAGCTAGGTCAATGAAAGAAATAAGCCTAGTTTAGGGTAGGCGGTGCGGAGGGATGGGGCAACTCCTCCCACGGGTAGCCTATAGGCCAATGGTATTGAGGCTGGCGTGCAAGTTGGGGGATTGTTGCGGCAGTTAATTATCAGGCCGGGGGATCAGATCGACCCCATCCCGGCCATCCAGATCTTGCAAATAAACTTTCACTTTTTCTTCCTTGGCCGTGGGCAGTTGGCGACCCGTGAAGTCGGGTTGGATGGGTAAATCCCGATGACCACGATCGACTAAAACAGCTAGACGAATCGCACTGGGACGGCCATAGTCCGTAATGGCATTTAGGGCTGCCCGGATGGTACGCCCCTTATAAATCACATCATCCACCAGCACCACCAATTTATGGGCTAAATCAACCGGCAGGTCGGTCTTAGCCGGGGTGCGCAAACCAATTTGATCCAAATCATCCCGATAAAAGGTGATATCAAGGGCACCAACGGGTACCGATATCTGTTCGAGTAACTCAATTTGGCGGGCCAAACTCTGGGCTAGGGGGACCCCCCGTGTGTAAATCCCAACTAGGACTAGCTGGGAGAGATCCCCCGCCTTTTCGATAATCTCTGAGGCCATCCGGTTTACCGTGCGGCGGAGTTCCTCAGCGGAGAGAATCTCGACAACTTCATGGGCCATGATTAATTTCGCAATAGTACGATCGGGACAGCGATCAGATAAACTAGCAGCAGCCCCAACCAAATTAAAAAGCAAAACCGGGTCAGTTGCAGCGCCCGATCCACGATCGCAGGGGTAATGGGTTGGCTTGGGTCGCCCAAATAGGGCTTCCGTTTGACGGTTCCTCTATATATATTAATACCCCCAAGTTGTACCCCTAGGACCGCTGCATAGGCGCATTCACTCCATCCGGAGTTGGGACTGGGATCAGCCGGCGCATCCCGTTGACAAATGGACCAAATATATTTAGGATTTCCCGATAAAATCGCTAGGGTGAAAACCGTCAAACGACAAGGAAGCCAGGTCAGGGCATCTTCCAGACGGGCACTAAACCAACCCAAATCTGTATAGGGAAGATCGCGATAGCCCACCATTGAATCCAGGGTACTCGCAGCTTTGTAGGCCATGGCGAGGGGAACGGGTCCGATCGCTGGAATCATCGCCCCTAAACCCGCATAAAAAAGGGGAGCTAACACCCCGTCCGTTGCATTTTCTGCTACGGTTTCTAAAACCGCCCGTAGAATTTCTGGCTCAGTTAGGTTGGCGGTTTCCCGCCCCACATAGCGACTTAAACGATCGCGGGCTAATGTCACATCCCCCGCCATCAGGGGCTGCAAAACCGCCTCAGCCGCTCGCCTTAAACTGCGTCCGGCCAAACAACTTGCCAGGAGAACAATTGCGCCAGTCTGCCCTAACCACGGATGCACCCGAGCTAGGCTTGCTAGCAGCAAGGTACTCATCAGACCACTACCGATAATTAACCCTAGGGCTAATCCAACCCCCGCAAGGCGATAGGAAACCCCCAATGGTTTTGTCGGCGATCGCGCCAGGAAGAAGCCCACATAGTGACGGATGATCCAGCCCATAAACTGCACCGGATGGGGCCAAGACCCCGGATCGGCGATCGCATAGTCCAGAAGCGCAGCTAATCCCAGAACCATTCCTGCCTCAAAGCCCAAGATCCCTATCCCCCCTAGATGATAAAGTTAGTTTCTTCCCCTTGAGCCGCTTGCCAACTGCGGGCATCATAGTAAAGATCTTCGAGAGAAATGCTATACAATGCTTCCTTAAGTTTTTGGTGCAAGCGATGCCAGAGGCTCACCGTCACCCAGTCGCCGGCTTGGCTGCTGGTCGGTGTAAAACCCGCGAGGGGTTCTAGGGTCTCACCGACGGCTTCCAGAATTTGTCCAACTGAAATTTGGGCCGGTGGACGCGCCAGTTGATAGCCACCTTGCACACCCCGGAGCGATCGGACAATGCCGACACGTCGCAGCTCAATTAGCAGCTTTTCCAAATAGGGAGCTGGGATCTCTTGGCGTTGAGCGATGTTTTTTACGGATGCGGGGCCATAGTCCGGTTGGAGACTTAAATCTAGCAGGGCTTTCACACTATAGTGACCACGGGTTGTTAATTTCATCGCCAATATCCAGCAACACCTTACCGCATTCTAGGCTGAAAGATTGAGCGTGTGGGCTAGCCTCTCTACACCCTCTTCGCCTACCTTGGTGGCGCGATTTTAGCGAGGGGGTGGTTAATGAGCGACAGGAATACTCAACCCTTGACGATCCTTCCCGGTAAACGGTCACCAATCTGATAGAAATTTGACAAAAAATAGTTGCTTTTACGCAAAAGATTAGAACATTCGTGTACTATGATAGAAACGCAAGGCTAACTGTGAGTTGGTCACTAATACTAGAGATCGAACAGTTAGGCGAGTATGTCCCCTTCCATTACCCTTTGAGTTTTGTATTAATGGCTAAGAAGAAGAAGACGGAACAACCCTTGACCGGGGAAGAACTGCTAGCCCGCGTAAAGGATCTCGATCACCTGAGCAAGGAAGACAAGGCGAGGGCCTGTGGTTACTACACCCAGACGAAGAACGGCATCGATCGTGTCAATATGATGAAATTCCTCAATGCCCTACTAGAGGCGGAGGGATTGGATCTCGAAAGCAAGCAAAATGGCAATGGCCGTGGTGGTCGCAGTGCCAGCTACCGGATTACGGTACAAGCCAATGGCAACCTATTGATTGGGGCTGCCTACACCAAACAAATGGGACTACAACCCGGGGATGAATTCGAGATTTCCCTCGGTCGTAAGCACATCCATCTCAAACAAGTTGGCAGTTCGGATGCAGAAGATTAGTCTGTCAACGACGACCGCTGTTATTCAATTTCAGTAGCTCAAAAACAGTTGTGGGGTAGGCATCTTGCCTGCCACTCAGACAGCCGAGACGGCTATCCCACTTTGAAGGGCTGCTTGACCGGTCGCCTGCCACTCAGACAGCCGAGACGGCTATCCCACTTTGAAGGGGTAATCGAGTGGATTCTGATGACTAATTTTAGAATGCTTTTTCTAGGAGGCTGGTCGGCGTTACGGATGCGCGACGATCGGGCGCGACCAACATTCATGCTACCCGAAACCACGCTTGGCCTGTCGATAGCTGCTTTTTTCTGCTATTGATGAGGAGGAAAATTGGGGTAGAGGAATGCCAGTATGGCTATGCCACGTTACCGCGATCGCCTACCCAGGGTCCCCCCCGGACGACGGGGGGGGGCACTCGCCATTGATTTTGTGTTGGTGTGGCTCCTGAGTAGCTTTTTTGGGCCGTTCTGGCAGATACCGGCCTACATTTGCCTATGGCTCGGTGCCCGCGTCCTTTGGGTATCTCGCAATCAGGGTCAGAGTTTGGGACGCTGGGCGTTGGATATGAAGGTGGTGAATGAACGCTACGGCAGAGTGCCCGGTTTGTTAGATCTGGCCAAGCGGGAAGCGATTATTGGGGCCTGTACACTCTTGCTCGTCATCAGCGTTAATAATTTGATTCGACCCACGGGGATACTGAATGGGGCTGTGTTGCTAGCTGTCATTCCCCTGTTGGGGGATGTGGGGCTGGCGTTTGGGGATGTGGAGAAGCGGCAAGCCTTCCACGATCGCATGGCTGGGACGATCGTGGTCCAAACCCGACGGGGGTACTCTCTGGACTTAAAACTGAAACGATTAGTTGCTCAATTTCGCCAACGTGTGCGAAGATAGAAGACTGTGCCAGTTTGAGCTAGAGTCCGGGTATCATGGCTAAAAACAAGGGAGTTCGGATTGTAATTACGCTGGAGTGTACGGAATGTCGGACCAATCCCGACAAACGCTCTCCAGGGGTGTCTCGCTATACGACGATGAAAAATCGCCGCAACACCACAGCGCGGTTAGAACTGAAAAAGTTTTGCCCCCACTGCAATAAGCACACGGTTCATAAAGAGATTAAGTAGCCAGGGATTCAGTAGACCAGGGACGCAATTGCGGTGATGAGTCGCATCTAGGGTCGGCTGCCGGTCCCTAGCGCTGGCATCACTTATCTTAATTTCTGGCGTTACAGTTGCTTGAGACAGTCACCTTAACAGTTGCCTTAACAGTGTGAAATTATGACCTCCTATTTCCGTCGTCGGGTATCGCCGATCAAACCAGATGAGCCGATCGATTACAAAGATATCGATTTGCTGCGTAAGTTCATCACCGAACGGGGCAAGATTTTACCCCGCCGCATTACCGGGCTGACAGCGAAACAGCAACGTCACCTGACCATTGCGATTAAACGGGCACGCCTGTTGGCTTTGCTCCCCTTCATCAATAAGGAAGGCTAGTCAACCTGGCCACGCATAATTTTGGCGTTGTGAGCAGGGGCAATGTAACGTTGTCCCTGTTTTGTTGTTGGTTGTCATCCCTTGCGCGAGACCGCTAGCGAGTCATGGACACGGATCATTACTGGGTAGTGAATGCCAGCATCCCGGTTTCGTTGCTGCGCGATGTTCCGCCTGGGGCAGAGCAACTGGCCAATGCGGAACACTTGCTCCGGTTGCATGTGGAAATTCAAGCGGGCGCGATCGTCACGCTCACTCCCACGCTCCCAACGGATGGTCGCCCCCAGCTTGATCTGCGCGGGGGACAACTTTGGCCCTGTTTCATCGATCTGCATACCCATTTGGACAAGGGCCATATCTGGCCCCGTGCGAGCAACCCCGATGGCACCTTTGCGCAGGCGGTTACGGCCTGCCAAATCGATGCCCAAACCCACTGGCAAGCTGAGGATCTCTATCGGCGGATGACCTTTGGGCTTGAGTGTAGTTATGCCCACGGGACCCAAGCAATCCGGACGCATTTAGATTCCTGGGGGGAGCAGGCGGCCATCAGTTGGGCCGTGTTTCGGCAGTTACGGGATGAGTGGGCCGATCGCATTACCCTCCAGGCGGCTTCGCTAGTTACCCTCGATCACTACGCCGGTACGCCGGGGGAAGCCCTAGCGGATTGGGTGGCAACAGCGGGGGGGATTTTAGGTGGGGTGGTCTATCCCCATCCGGATTGGGTCGCCCAGATTGAGCGCGTGTTGGCGCTGGCCCGCGATCGGGGGGTAGATGTAGATTTTCATGTCGATGAAACCGGTGATGCCGCCGTGAGCGCTTTATCCCTAATTGCGGAGGCTGCATTACGCCATCAATTCCCGGGGCAAATTGTGTGTGGGCATTGCTGTAGTTTGGCCATGCAACCCTCGGCCCAGGTCCAAGCCACGATCGCCCAGGTCCAGGCCGCAGGGATTGGCATTGTGAGTTTACCCCAATGTAATCTTTACCTTCAGGGGCGCTTACCGGGCCAAACGCCTCGCTGGCGAGGGGTCACCTTAGTGCACGAGTTAGCCCAGGCAGGGGTCCCCGTCGCCTTGGCCAGTGACAATTGCCGTGATCCGTTCCATGCCTTTGGCGATCACGATGTCCTAGAGGTGTTTGCCCAGGCGGTCAAAATTGCCCACCTCGATCACCCGTTCGCCGCCTGGTGTCCTAGCGTCACCGCTATCCCGGCCCGATTGATGGGGTTAGCTAACCGGGGCACCATTGGGGTGGGCGTACCTGCCGACTTGATCGGCTTTCGGGGACGGGGGTTTACCGAATTGCTTGCGCGATCGCAGCACGATCGCCAGGTGATTCGGGCGGGCAAGCTCATCGCGGCTCCCTTGCCAGACTATGCCCTACTGGATGATCTCATGGCCGGTTTCCCCCATCCCCCTGCTCCTGATCCCGCAATGGACAAGGGGGCGTAGCAGACAGGTGGTTACGTCGTCCACCCCAAACTCTCTAGCCATCCACTCAAGACAGCTATGGCAACCCAGACTTGGCGATTCATTCCCCTCCTGTCCGCAACCGGGGCACAACAGATGGCGATCGATCGCTGGCTGCTGGACCAACATTACCGGGGCTTACACCCCCCCACCCTGCGGTTTTATACCTGGTCCCCGATCGCGATTTCCCTCGGCTACCACCAACGCCACTGGCCGCCGGCCTGGGACACCCTGACCTGGCAGGGGCAAGGGGTCGATCGGGTGCGACGCCCCACGGGGGGACGGGCTGTTTTGCACCAGGGGGATCTGACCTATGCCCTCATCACCTCCGTAATGGGCGACGACTCCCCAGTGGGGATGCGACGCGATCGCTGCCAAGCCTATCGCCACCTGTGTGGGTTTTTGATCCGGGGCTGGCAAGCCCTCGGCCTCGATTTGCACTATGGCACCGCCGGAGGGGGGTACGCCCAGCAGACCAACTGCTTTGGCCTCGCCACCGCTGCCGACCTCGTGTTAGCCGATGGGACCAAGTTTATTGGAAGTGCCCAGCTACGCCGGGGCCAATCCCTACTGCAACATGGATCGATCCGGCTGAATCCTGATCCGGAGTTATACGCCACTGTCTTTGGGACGCCCCTAGGGCCAGCCGCCCGATCGCCCCAGCTTCTGTCCGGGGCAAGTCTCCCCCAACTCGCCCATCTGGACCTTGAGACCATCATCGCTGCCCTCGCCCAGGCCGCGAGCGATTGCTTTGGGGTTACCCTCCAGCCCCAACCCCTCAGCCCCGCCGAATGGGCAATGATCGAGCCAACAATCGCCAGTCTAGAGGTTGGTTGAAATGGCCTGCACGGGGCAGGTGGGAATGCACTGTTCGCACAGGACACAGCGCGATCGCGTAAAATTCAACCGAAAGGTTTGGGGGTCCAGGCTGAGGGCTTCCGTGGGGCAAACCCCCGTACACAGCCCACAATGGACGCAGACCGCCTCATCAATCAAAATTTCCCGACTGGCGATCGCCACCCCAATATCCTGGGTTCGCATCCAGTCGATCGCCGCCTCCAGCTCATCAATATCCCCAGACAGTTCGACAACCAGTTTTCCGACCTGGTTGGGGGCCACCTGCGCCCGGATGATGTTGGCAGCCACATTAAAATCCTTGGCCAGACGATAGGTGATCGGCATGTGGACCGAGCGTTTGGGGAAGGTAAGGGTAACGCGCTTTTTCACCAGAGCCTACTCCCCGCGCATGGCCTGCTTCATCTCCCGTACCGCCCGCTCCATGCCGACTAATGCGGCGCGACTGATGATGGTATGACCAATATTCAACTCCTCCATCCCAGGGATACGAGCCACCGGATAAACATTCCAATAGGTCAGGCCATGTCCCGCATTCACCCGCAGTCCTAGGGCGATCGCCTGCTCACAGCCCGTGCTTAATACCTGTAATTCCCGCTGCTGGCTGAGGGCATCCCTTGCTTCGGCATAGGGACCTGTATGGAGTTCAATAAATTTGGCCCCGATCGCAGCAGCAGCTTGAATTTGCGTCGTATCGGCATCAATAAAGAGACTCACCGGCATCCCCGCCGTTTGTAAGGTCGTGACCACCTGACGCAGGCGATCGGGCTGACTGGCCACATCCAGCCCCCCCTCGGTCGTGACTTCTTCGCGGCGCTCCGGCACCAGGGTCACATAATCGGGCTTTACGCTGAGGGCGATCGCCACCATTTCGTCCGTGGCCGCCATTTCCAGATTCAAATGGGTGCGCACAGTTTGGCGGAGGAGTTGGATATCGCGGTCCTGAATATGCCGCCGATCTTCCCGCAGGTGGGCTGTGATGCCATCGGCTCCCGCTAGTTCAGCCAAGACGGCAGCCGCAATGGGGTCTGGTTCCACCGTCCGCCTTGCTTGCCGAATAGTCGCAATGTGATCAATATTGACGCCTAAAGTCGGCATCCTGCCCCTCCTGAACTCACAGCACCATCATAGGCAAACTTGGTTCCTAAGGGCAGTCCCCAGGGCCGTGCGACAGCCCCGCCACCATCGGCACAAATTGCACCGGTAAGGTCGTTTCTAGGTGCAAGCCCTGCGGTGTCTGGGTAATGACCTGGATATCCTGGTGCCCTTCCCCTACCGGGATGACCAACCTGCCCTGGGGAGCCAGTTGGGCCAAAAGGGCAGTGGGGATTTCACGGGGAGCCGCCGTGACCACGATCGCATCGTAGGGGGCAAACTCTGGCCATCCCTGGTAGCCGTCGGCCACGCGGATGTGGCTATTGGTATAGCCTAAATGCTGGAGGGTCGCCTGTGCCCGCTCAGCGAGGGCTGGAATTCGTTCAACGCTATAGACTTCCCGTGCTAATTCGGCCAGAATGGCTGCCTGGTAGCCCGAACCCGTCCCAATCTCTAGGACGATCGCGGTGGGACTAAGCTGGGCGGCGGCGGTCATGTAAGCCACGATATAAGGTTGGGAGATGGTTTGGCCCTGGCTGATGGGCAACGCATGATCGGTATAGGCCGCATCGATCCAGGCAGGGTCAACAAACCGATGGCGAGGAACACGGCGCAGAGCCGCCAGTACACGCGGGTCCGTAATGCCCCGATGCTGGATTTGTTGCGTCACCATTTCTAGGCGACGGAGTTGCAATTCCGGTTCCAGGGTTGCCATGCTGTCCGTATCTGGTGACCTGGCTCCAGATGAACGCGATCGCCACGGTCGACCGCCCATCAAAATAGTTTGTAGTAGCACTATGCCCTCCATCCCCGCCTCCTTGCCCACAAGACCTAGGGGTGCGGATCATCGTTGCCTGTTTCCGAAGGGCCGGTTTTAAGTGGGGATAGGGCGTCTCAGCAGGCCCGGAAGTAGACGAATGGCCAAGGCTGAGACGAGCGGTCCCGCTACTGCTACCACTTGTGCTGACCAGAGCCACGGTGGGCCTGCGTCTCCACTGACCATGACCACTTGGCCTTCCGATTCATCCAGGTGAATTTCATCCACTGCTGGGGTTGAGTCATGGTACGCTCAAGGGTGGTGAATCGGGCTTCGCTCGCGGCATTGCGCCTATCCCCCCACCCCAGATGGGGCCTCTCATCCCCTAGGTGGAGCTTCTCCTGCTAACGCCAACGGTCAGTTCCCAGCCCTATGGCTATGACGGGTTAACCGCCTTTAGGGCGTCCGACATAGCTACCGCGATCGCGGTGCCGAAAGATCGTCGTTGAGTGGCGCATGATTTGGCGGGCATGTTCTTTCAACGATTGTAAGTGTTGTTTTAAGGCCCGATGCATCTTCATCTCTTCGCCTCCTGCATGGCGTGGCTGGCAAAGCGGTCCTCTGGTATTTGCCTTAGGGGCCAGTGCGCTCCTCTCCCTCCTCCCACGGCAACCTATTGCCTGTTTTTAACCGGAGCTGGTATGGCTATACTTCTATTCTGGCAAATTTTTAGGCGGCTGTCTCAGGGTTGGACTGTGGTTATCCTCCAGACGCTTGACGCTGGGGAACTTGCCCGTAAGGATTAGAGATGGCGAATCAAGATGGCCTCACGCCGCGATCATCGCCACGATCAACACGGAACCCAGACCTATGCGCCTCTCTCAAATGCTCTTCGTCACCCTGCGGGAAGCCCCAGCGGATGCCGAAATCCCCAGCCACCAACTCCTCCTGCGGGCTGGGTATATTCGTCGCATTGCCAGAGGGGTCTACGCCTACCTCCCGTTCATGTGGCGCGTCTTGCAAAAAGTCTCCCGGATCGTGCGCGAAGAAATGGACGCTACGGGTGCCCAGGAGTGCCTCCTGCCCCAACTCCAGCCCGCTGACCTTTGGCGCGAATCGGGCCGCTGGGATACCTACACCCAGGCCGAAGGGATTATGTTCTCCCTGCGCGATCGCTGGGACCGGGAAATGAGCCTTGGCCCCACCCATGAAGAAGTGATCACCACGATCGCCCGTGAGATGATCCGCTCCTATCGCCAGTTGCCCCTGCACCTGTACCAATTGCAAACTAAATTCCGCGACGAAATTCGCCCCCGGTTTGGCCTGATGCGGGGCCGCGAATTCATCATGAAGGACGGCTACTCCTTCCACGCCAATGAGGAGAGCCTGAAACAAACCTACGCCGACATGGATCGGGCCTACCGCAATATGTTCCGCCGCTGTGGGTTGCAATTCCGGGCCGTCGAAGCCGACTCCGGGGCGATCGGCGGTTCCGGCTCGCAGGAATTCATGGTTCTGGCCGATGCCGGAGAAGATGAGGTCCTCTACACCGAGGATGGGAAATACTCCGCCAACGTTGAAAAAGCCGTCTCCCTGCCCCCTGATCCCCTGCCGTCACCGTTTAAGACCTACGAAAAAGTTCCGACTCCGAACACGGAAACGATCACCCAAATGTGCGCAGTTCTCCAGTGCGATCCCACCCAAGTTGTCAAAGATGTCCTGTATCAGGCGGTTTACGACAACGGGTTGACCGTATTGGCGATCGTCAGCATTCGCGGCGACCAGGATATCAACGAAGTCAAACTGCAAAATGAACTGGTGAAACGGGCCGACACCTACGGGGCCAAAACCATCCTCGCCCTCACCGTGCCTGATGCCAGCACCCAGGCCAAATGGGCCGCCCAACCCCTGCCCCTCGGTTATATCGCCCCCGATCTGCCCGACAGCTATATCGCCCCAGCCAAAGATGTTCATCCCATGTTCCTGCGTCTGGTCGATCGCACCGCCGTTGATCTGAAAAACTTTGCCACCGGGGCCAACGAGGTCGATTTCCATGTCGTCGGGGCCAACTGGGGTGAACACTTTACCCTGCCGGAAGTTGTCGATGTGCGCAAGGCGTGTGCGGGCGATCGCGCTGTCCATGATCCCAGCCAAACCTTGCACAGTGCCCGTGGCATCGAAGTGGGCCATATCTTCCAACTGGGCACCAAATACTCCCAGGCAATGGGCGCGACCTTCACCGACGAAGACGGTACTGAACGGCCCCTGGTCATGGGTTGCTACGGTGTGGGCGTCTCCCGCTTAGCCCAAGCCGCCGTAGAGCAATCCTTCGATGCCGATGGGATTATCTGGCCCGTGGCGATCGCCCCCTACCACGCGATTATCGTCGTCCCCAACATCGGCGATGCCCAACAGGTCGAAGTGGCGGAAACCCTTTACGCCGAACTGAATCAAGCCGGGGTGGAAACCCTCCTTGACGATCGCGACGAACGGGCCGGAGTCAAATTCAAAGACGCCGATCTCATTGGCATCCCCTACCGCATTGTCACCGGGCGATCGCTGAAACAGGGCAAAGTGGAAATCGTTACCCGTGCCACCAAAGCCGCCCAGGAAGTCGCCATTCGCGAGGTAGCCGCGACCCTTAAGCAGTGGATAGCAGTCGCAAGTGGCCACTCTCCTGACGCTGCTGACGGTCGTTGACCCGCTGATGGTGACGATCACCACGTGGGTGGCATAGCGTGGCGTACAAGCACCGCTACTCGTTCTGGCTAGTCTTTCCAGTATGTAGAAAGCAGTTACTAAATTAACACTGGGTCTCGCTTTGACCCAATCTCCCCAATAGCGCCTAGCGTTATCGCTGACAAGCTACGAGGGACCTGTTAACTGGCATTAGCGGGGTTAATCTCGACGGGATTACCCCCGTTAACCTAGAATTGCAGGACTAATGGCAAGGTACTAGGTAGGGTATAAATTGGTGGTGGAAATATAAATGGGTGGTGGAAACGGCTCAAACATGAGTCTTCAGCCTGGTGGATGTGCTGGCCTTCCAACTCGTTACGATAACGCTAGGCTTAAAGCTGTTCACCCTCCCAGGCTTGATTGGCCCTGCGATCGATGAAACTAGACAACGACCTGTCCAATAACCTCAAGCAAACCCGCCTCCGACTGGGCATGACCCAGCAGGATCTAGCCACGATCGCCGGGGTTTCGCGCCAAACCATTGGCGGTGTGGAATCTGGACAATATGCCCCCTCGACCACGGTTGCCCTCCGATTGGCCAAGGCTTTGGGCTGTCAAGTGGAAGATTTATTCTGGTTGGCCCAAGACCTGCCCGAAATGGACGTTATCCCTGCCCACCAGCCACCGCCAGGGCAACCGCACCGCTTAAGCCTCGCCAAAGTGAGCGGACGCTGGATTGCCCATCCCCTCATTGGCAACCAGGCATTTCGCCTAGAGATGGTGCCTGCCGATGCGGAAGGGGTCTACAATCCCCGTGCCGCCACCCTGCGCGTTAAAGTACTCGATGATCCCGAGAAACTTAAGCATACGGTGGTGATTGCTGGTTGTACACCGGCCCTTTCCCTGTGGGCACGGGCTGCGGAACGTTGGCATCCAGGGCTGCGGGTACACTGGACCTATGACAACAGTCTGCGGGCGCTAGAGCGGCTGTTCCGAGGGGAAGTCCATTTGGCCGGGATGCACCTCTACGATCCGGTGACGCAAACCCATAATGTGCCCTTTGTACAATCTGTGGTACAGACCACGCCTGCTGTTTTGATTAATTTAGGCAGTTGGCAAGAGGGGCTATTGGTGCAACCAGACAATCCCAGCCATGTACAGACGATTCATGATTTGACCCGACCAGGGGTGACGATCGTCAATCGGGAAACGGGGGCTGGCAGTCGAGAAGTCCTGGAACGATCGTTGCAGCAGGCAGGCATTGCCACGCACGCGATCCAGGGGTTTGATCAGGTTGTGTCTGGACATGTGGAAGTGGCCCAAGCGATCGCGACGGGACAAGCCACCACGGGGGTTAGCACTGCCGCCGTTGCCGCTGCCTTTGGTTTAGGATTTATCCCTCTGCATTGTTCCCGATATGATCTGGTCACTCTCCAGCCCTACCTCAACGAAGGGCCTGTGCAGCAACTTCTTAGCACTTTGGGGCACCATCGGGTACTCGCTCAATTACAAGCCTTAGGGGGTTACGATACCCGCCAAACTGGGGAGGTGGTGGCCACGATCGGGCCAACGGTGTCGTAAGCACCCTTCCAAACGAGACGATAATGTCAAATGTCAACCGTCGAGTGCCGTGTCTTGGAGAAGGCAGCTTGAGACAGTTTTGTGTGAGGGGTTAGATATCAAGGAACGGGACTGACGGGGCTCGAACCCGCAACTTCCGCCGTGACAGGGCGGTGCTCTAACCAATTGAACTACAGTCCCTTGACTCAGGCATTATTCATTGTGCCGATGTGGGAGACATTTGTCAAACAAATGTCCTGATTTTTTTGACTGAGTTCTTCTCCCCCAATATTTTCCCCTAGGGAGACACTGGGATACTGGTGTTGGACTCACGCGCTAGCCTAGGGCACGAGCCGGCTGGGCCTAGAGCAGGCCATCATCCTCGTGGTGGCGAAGCTGGCGGATACGCAACCCAAGACCGATCGTGATCTGTTTAGCCAGCCAATACATCCCGGTAATCACCACCAAGGTAAGGATCATCACGGCGAGGGGGCGTTTGCTGGTCAGTTGGTTTAGGGCATCGATGAAAACCGTGCTGGGCTGGGTCAGCAGGTCCCAACTGTTGAAGCGCTTAAAGCGCCCCAGATAGATCCCGATCGCGCACAGGGCGTGGGCCAGTAACTCAGCCCCCAGGACAAACCGCTGTGCGCCCACCCGTTTCAGGTAATGCCCCTGGTTTAAAAGGGAAATCACATAGGCTTCTAGGCCAGCCAGGATGGCGAATAGGTGGAGGGGGATAAAGATCAGCGTAATGATCCATACGGAATAACCGGCCCGTACCGCTCGGATCAGGTGAATAATATCCGTCAACAAGTAGGGGGCATTCGGCAGAAAGGCGATAAAGACGAGGAGGGTTCCCCACCAGAAAGGCGTGCGGGCAACCTGACGGCGGCGGAATAGCCAAAAGCTGAGGACGAGGGGGATAAAGGCTAGAAATAAATTCCAAACAATCCAGCCGCTATGCCGGTTAAACGATTCCAGGGCGTCACGTAAAAGGTATTCCATGCAGGATATTGCACGCGGGATATTTTATGTCGGACCGCTAGCCTACCCCCAAGGGGTCTCTCTGTGCCCCAGTATAACCCTCTGCCCTCAGTGCCCGTAGCCTAGGCCAGTTGGCCTGCCAGTAGCTCAAAAAAGGGGTCTGCCAATTCATAGCCCAGGAGTTGGGCCATTGCCTGCAAGCGATGATGGCTAGGGAGAGCCTGTTGCTGAAGCCAGTCATGGAGGACACACACCTTGTGCATGACGAAAATTTCCAGGGCTTCGGGGTTGTAGCGAATCCCATCAACCCGCTGAAACTGATGGGGAACGAGCATGGCGGTATAGCGGGCCAGTTCGCCCGATCGCCAGTCCAATAAAAAGGGAAACCAGGGATAACAACTATCCAGGCGAATAAACCACAGGCGCAGTTCCGGGATTTCCGACAGTTCGCGGGGGTCGTCTGGGGCGCGGGGAACGTCGATCGCGAATTGCAGGGTTTGTTCATGCTCGGCGATCGTCCCGGCAGCCAGCCAGGGATCAATCACTTGACGCACGGGGGTGAGATCGAGTGCGTAGATCGGGTCGGCGGTCAGCGAGATGGTCAAGGTCATAGGGGGTGATAGCAGTGCAGGAAACCGATTGCTAGGGCGTCAAGACAGGCCCTAGCTGCGATCGGGCACGCCGGGTTAACCCTCCCTGTCAGTAAAGCCTCACTTTAACCCTTGCCAAGTTCAACTCGAAGTGGTAGCGAGTTTGATTTAGGACTATCATAGGAGATAGCGTTCATCATTAACCCCAGCTTCGGTGAAATTTAGCTGATCCTGGGGGTTAGGCAATGGAAGGGGAGAGATCCATCATGCCACCAGAAGCGACACTGCATAAACCGATCCGGTCCCTGGAGGAGGCCATCGATCGTTGTCAGGTCTTGGGAATGCGCCTGAGCCGTCAGCGTCGCTTTATCCTGGAACTACTCTGGCAGGCCCAGGAGCACCTATCGGCACGGGAAATTTACGATCGCCTGAATCAGCAGGGGAAGGACATTGGCCATACTTCGGTCTACCAAAATCTGGAAGCGTTGGCCAGTCAAAATATTATCGAGTGTATTGAGCGATCGGAGGGACGGCTGTACGGTAATATCAGCGATTCCCATAGCCACATCAATTGTCTGGATACGAACCAAATTCTCGATGTTCATGTGGAATTGCCCCCTGAGTTAATTCAGCAGTTGGAAGCGCAAACAGGCGTCAAGATTACTGACTATCGCATTGATTTTTATGGCTACCGCCAACCCAGGGTTGACCCTCCAGACGCGTTGACCTAAGAGGATGCTTTAAAAGGGGGATCGCGGTTAAAACCGCGACTACGAACTTCAGCATTTGGCCGACCTCAACGTGATTTTGCGTTTGTAGTGGCGACTTTAGTCACCCAAACGGCTGGTTTCTGGACTTTCCAAATACCCTCTCAGCCAGATGTGGCTAGGGTAAAAACTGAGGGAGTAGTGGCCTCTAGACCCGCCGGACCATGCCCATGCCCATTGGGGTTTTCCGTCCCACTCCCGCATAGAGGGCAAAATCAGCCAGGGTGTTGATCTGTTTCAGGGTTTGCGTTTGGATGTGATCAAGGACTTGGTAGGTGACTTTGCCGACACAGCCGATGAACTGATTAGCCGGATTAATGGTAGCGCCCGTGTGTTGGAATGGGGCACGGGGATCGGTGACGACCTCAGTGTGGATATCAAAATAACTGGTTTGTATGGCGGTCACAATTTCGGGGGAAAATTCGAGGCCGCTGTAGTGGTTCCATCGCCGGAGGAGGCTCCTAAACACGCGATCGGGCGTAGGCATGGCTGCATCATATTTACCCTGCCGGAAGGCCGTAGGGGTATAAAATTGGAGCGTGAATGGGCCATCGGTCTCAGAGGCCTGTTCATAGAGTTGGGCATAGGGACAAAAGTTAGCCCACGGTTGGCGGCTCTGGGGGGTACCCAGGATGCTGGTAATGTGTAAGTTCGCAGGCCCCAGGTGCCAGGGTTGCTGGGAATTGAGGTTGAGCCAAAGGGGGGTCAGACGGCTAAAGAGGCCATCGTCCAAAAGCGAAATCCGCCACCAACAGGGGGTACCCGGGGCGATCGGCTGGGTATAATGCCAAGTTAGAAATTTTGAATGTTGATTGGAATGTTGAATTTTGAATTTTGAATTTTTCGGAATTGGTTTGGAGCGTGGGGGCTGGAGGACTTGCAGAGGGCTGAGGGTAAAGGATTTGTTGCGTTCGTTGGCATGGAGATCGTTGCCCAGCTCGCGATCGATACGGCTCACTAAGCCGAGAAAAAGGGCGTGCAGGTGTTTGCCACTGGTGAATCCAGGCGGGATAGGGGATTCGGGCCAAAGATTAAGGACAAGGCTATAGGGCATAATCTTAAGGTAGTTCTCAAGCACGAAAAAGAAGGCAAGTTTAAGTCCCTCTCTGGACGTTGGGATGGCATTGATGACTGATCCTCGAGCCATGCCAATCTCAGTTACCCCGATTTTCAAGGCTAAGTTCGCCAGTTAGCCAAACGATATCGCAATATCCGCTCTGATCGACCACCGCTGTTCGATGACCTCGAACGGGGTAATTGTCCTGGCGATCACATTTCAGGCACACCCTATACCCTTTTCAAGGTTCGTGTTAAAAATAGCCACATCCAAATCCGCCTGCTGCAAGCTCAGGTCAGCATCTAACCGGCTGGCTTATTTTTTTCTGTTAGCGCCAGCCGCATGGCCGCTAGTTGGGCCGTGAGTTCCTGGAGATCACGCTCAATATCCGGCACAGCCGGAGGCTGCGGGACACGGGTCGCACCGCCATCTGTCTCCTGCATAGGATCAGGGGAGGACTGACTGTCCAGATGGAAAATGGAATCTACAAATGCCCGCGCTTCCTGTTCGGTAACTTCGCCCTTGGCCGCCCATTCCTCCGTCAGCTGGTCAAAATCAGTTTGCAGCCGCTTCAGGGTTTCCTCCCGTTTGGCTGAGTCTTGGATCGACTCGGCGATCGCATTCATTGCGCCTAGGGTGGTGCGAAAACCTTTCTGAACAGTTTGTACAAGATTATCGGTACTCATGGTCGTCCTGTCTTTTAGCAGTTAAATCGTGCCTACTGGCTGTTCAATCGTGCCGAGCCGAAGCCTCACCGGGTTTGTTCGAGGTATTGATTGAGATCTTCCTGGAGCTGGCTTAAGGCAATCTCCGTCGTGATGCGGATACGATCGTCCCGCAGGGTCAGGAGGACCTTGGCCGCAAAGGGACTAGGCCAAATATTGGGATTACAGAATAGTTCCAGGAATACATCGCCCGTGTAGCGATATTCCATTGGTGGCTGTTGGGTGGGACGCGGGCCACCGCCAGTAGGGGTTTTGGCGGCATTAGCCTTCAGCGTATTCACCAACTCCGCGATCGCCGCTTGCAAATTTTGGGCGGCTTGGGAGGTAAAGTGAAAGGCCACTGATCCCTCATTGAGATTGAGCGTCAAATGTTCAGACAGCATGGGCAAAGGGAAGATTCACCAAAAACAGTAGGGTCATCGGTCGGCAGTTGCCTTTCTATCTTAACCAATGGCACCGTTCCCGCTGATACTTTCCCAGGCATACTGAAGAAGACTGGTTTCCCCAGATCTCCCGATCGTGCGCTGTCTCCCTGGCCAATCCTATGCCGCTTGACAATCGTCCCACCGTTCGGCGGGTACTGCTGATTACCCTGGGCCTCAACCTTGTGGTGATGCTGATTAAGGTCGTCGTGGGGCAGATGACCGGCTCCCTGAGCCTCATGGCCGATGCCCTGCATAGTGTGACGGATAGCGCCAATAATGTGTTGGGGCTAGTGGCCAGCCAGTTTTCGTCTCCTCACCCCGATCGCGAACATCCCTATGGTCACTTGAAATTTGAAGCGGTGGGTGCCTTGGGGATTGCTGCTTTCCTGGGGATTGCCTGTTTTGAAATTCTTAAGGGCGTGATCGATCGCCTCCGGAACGGTGGCGAACCCGTACAGATTGGTGGGACGGAACTGTGGATCTTAGTGATTGTGTTGGGGATTAATATCTTCGTTGCCTTTTATGAACGGCGTGAAGGGAAACGCGTTGGTAGCCCGATCCTGATGGCCGACGCCCACCATACCATGAGCGACATCTGGGTGACGATCGCCGTCCTGGCAGGCTTAATCGGGGTTTGGTTAGGCTACCCCTGGCTCGATATTGCCCTGGCATTCCCCGTCGCCTGCCTGGTTTTTGGGAGTGGTTGGACAGTCCTGCGCACCAATTTGCCCTGGTTAGTAGATGAGGCGGCCATTGCCCCCGAAGCCATTCATGATCTGGTCATGGCGGTACCGGGGGTGGTGAATTGTCATGACATTGCCTCACGGGGCGTGGTGGGCCGTCAGGTATTTGTGGAAATGCACCTGGTGGTGGCGGCGGCGGATGTGGAGCAGGCCCATGACATCACAGAGGCCGTTGAAGCCAGCCTCAGCGATCGCTTTGCTCCCGTGCGAGTCCTCATCCATGTTGAACCGCCGACCTATACCTCCGATCGCATTAGCTATGGTGTCCCCCAACCCACTGAAAATGACGAGCTATAGATTGACATCCTAATAGTATCGATGTCGAGCTAGCGAATCCGAATCCCGTAGCGTTGCTTAATCGCGGCCCGCCAAGCCTCGGCATTGGGTTCTGTCCCGGTGGCCCCGAAGCGATCGGTAATCGGGGTGGGAATGCTGCGAATGCCGTAACGCTGTTTAATGGCGGCTCGCCAAGCTTCGGCATTGGGTTCGGTACCCCGTGCGCCAAAGCGATCGGTAATGGGGGTCGGCACTGTGGGAATCCCATAGCGTTGCTTCACCGCCGCTCGCCAAGCTTCGGCATTGGGTTCAGTACCCCGTACCCCAAAACGATCACTAATAGGGGTGCTGGCAGCCCCCTGGGCCATGTGGACAGGCTGGCGCGGGGCCTGGGCAATCACCTGGGGAGAGGCCAGGTTCCGGAAACGTCGCCGCACAACCAAACGCGGGCCAGCGGCAGGGTGGTAGGCTTGTACCTGGGCGGGGGTTGCTGGGCCAGGGTGCGATCGGGTTACGGTTGCGGGGGCAGCGGTTGGCGCTGCGGTTGGCGACATGACTGGGCTTGACTGAGCCACCGGTAAGATCTCCGGATGGGCGATCGCGCTGGGGGCAGCACTCACAACGACCCGCTTGCCCTTGGCGGCTGGGTTCGCCTCGCTCGCCTGCGGTCGCCTGCCATCGTGGGCAGAGGCGATCGTGACATTCTGGACAACTTCCTGGGCAGTGAGGGCTGCCAACGTACATAGTGCCGCCGTTGAAATCTTCATACTTTCTCTCTTCCTGCGCTGAGGGGGTCGCGTGGCTCCAGTCCAGGACACGTTACCCCAGCAACTTTCACCCCCGCTTTTTTGGCATCAGGATAAAAGCGCAATCGGATACCCATGACCAATCCAGGCGGCAAGAGGCACCCAATTTATGAGAAGCTGTCTGCTGATAGCCTATTGTGACTTGATGGAGAAACATGGTGCAGCACGCCGGACGGGGAATGGTAATCACAGGGAGTGGTTCGGCGGTTCCGATGATGGCCTTAAGCAATCAGGAACTGAGTCAAATCGTAGACACCTCGGATGACTGGATTACAACCCGGACGGGGATTCGTCAGCGGCGACTGGCGGCACCCCCCCAATCCCTGGTCGATCTGGCGGTTCCGGCGGCGGAAGCGGCGATCGCCATGTCGGGGATAGACGCAGCCGCTCTGGATTTAATTATCCTGGCGACTTCCACACCGGACGATCTATTTGGCAGTGCTGCGCTGATTCAGGCCCGTTTAGGGGCGACCCAAGCCGTTGCCTTTGACCTCACGGCGGCCTGTTCCGGGTTTATCTTTGGTCTAGTGACGGCGGCCCAATACCTGCGATCGGGAACCTACCAGAATGTGCTCCTGATCGGAGCCGATATCCTCTCGCGTTGGGTGGATTGGGGCGATCGGCGCACCTGCGTCCTGTTTGGCGATGGCGCCGGCGCCGTAGTGCTACAAGCGGCGGAGCGCGATCGGCTGTTGGGTTTTGAACTGCGCAGCGATGGGACCCAGAATGCCTGCCTTACCCTGGCCTACCAGGGCCAGCCCCATCCCCTGACCGACGCCGTTGCCGTGGGCCAGGGCACTTACCAGCCCATTACCATGAACGGTCAAGAGGTCTATCGGTTTGCGGTGAAGCGAGTGCCAGAGGTGATTGAAAAGGCGTTGTACCGAGCCGAACGCTCGGTCGCCCAGGTGGACTGGCTTCTGCTGCACCAGGCCAATCAGCGGATTCTCGATGCGGTGGCCCAACGCTTAAACATTCCAGTAGAAAAGGTTCTGAGCAATCTGGCCCAGTATGGCAATACGTCGGCAGCCTCGATTCCCATTGCCCTGGATGAGGCGGTGCGGCAGGGCAAGATCCAGGCCGGGGATACGATCGCGGCAGCCGGGTTTGGCGCTGGCCTGACCTGGGGCGCGGCCATTTTCCAATGGGGCCAAAATTAACCGGTTAGAGCAACGCCCCTGTTGAGGACAAAAACACCTACAGACAGTTGTCATCGCCAGCGTTAAGCTGAGAGCATCCCCAGCCCAAGACTTTCTCCACCTGGAGGCAGGTGATGCGATTTCGCGATCGTCATGATGCTGGCCAGCAACTTGCCCAACGGTTAGCGTCCTATACCGGTCACCCCCATGCGTGCATCCTGGCCTTACCGCGTGGCGGCGTACCCGTGGCCTTTGAGGTCGCCCAAGCCCTGGGGCTACCGATGGATATCTGCGTGGTGCGCAAGTTGGGGGTACCGGGGCAACCGGAGTTGGCGATGGGGGCAATTGCCACCGGGGGGGTGCAGGTTCTCAACCCAGGGGTAATTCAGGAATTAGGGGTGAGTGCAGCGGATTTAGCCGCCGTTACCCAGCGTGAGTTACGGGAACTGGAACGCCGGGAACAGAGCTATCGGGGCGATCGCCCACCGTTACCACTGGCGGGACGGCTCGTGATTTTAATTGACGATGGGCTGGCCACCGGGGCGACCATGCGGGCGGCGATCGCGGCGGTCCAGACGGTCAACCCCCAACGGTTGGTTGTGGCGGTGCCGGTGGCAGCGGGGGCCGTGTGTCAAGACTTGCGCGCTCAAGTAGACGCGGTGATCAGTGTCCTCACGCCCCACTCGCTCCACGCGATCGGGTTGTGGTATGACGACTTCTCCCAAACCTCGGATACAGAGGTTCAATACCTATTGGCCAAGACCCAGGGGATACAAACCCCACTCGGCTAGGACAACTTGTCCAGGCTTAGCTGATCCACTGATCCGCCCGCCGTCGATACAGCTGTTCCCGCTCTAATGAAGTACGGTCAAGCCTTGTAAACCAGGGGCTTAAGCCCCTGGTCTGTACCTCACCCAGTAGGGAAGGGCGGTACCCGGGAAATTACGCTATCCCTTGTGCCAAACCAAGAACCTGGCTACCTTGGGAACCGTAGTATTAAAGGTTGCCCAGCCGGGAGGCGATCAGCGGGGAATTCACAAATTCTCCACATTTGGTTGATTTAATAGCACTTGTCGATGCCGAAGTAGTCTTTGGAATCACGCACGACTGAGGGAAGGACAAGCGTGTTTCTTGTGGATTCACGACTGTTCTTCCTTTGTCTTTGGCAGTACTCAGGCTAAGCACTGGGCTGACCAGGTCAAGTCAAGATCTCAACCCAATGGGTCCTGATCTTGATAGACTATCCTAACTTTTTAGAACGGTTGGGGTTGGCTGAAATGGGCACGATCGCGCATCCAGAACTAGGATGGCCCCCAATCCCTAAAGAAGCGTAAACCCTCCGGTTAGTCAACCCTCGGCCAGGATAAATGACTATAGTGCTCAACTCAGACTGCTAAACTCAGATAGAGAGAGGCTGTCGCGTAGGGACCGCCTCGACACGACGATCGCCCGCAGGGGCCAATCGCGTGCGTATATCGTAAATAGCTTAATTAATAACCTTAACAATGGCAGTGTTAATACGGTGATGGTTACACATAATCCTCCGCTGGCCACCTACCCGACCACGCCTGTTAGGCAAGCTCCACCCCTAAACCCGACACCCCTATGGCTCAGTCACGCTCAGGCCACAGCCGCAGGCCGTTGCTCCTGTGGCGATCCGACCGTCGATTACCCTGGGGATTTTCTAATCATCACTGGGCGTGGCATCGCCCGATTGTGCCTTAACTTAAAGGCCCTAGGGGTTGTGCCACGTACCGACCAAGGATAATGCCCCGATTCCCTACGGTTCCTAAATTACGGCTACGGACCACCCTCGTCGTTCCCTTTGTCTTGCAGATTGTGGTGACGGTGGGTCTAGTGGGCTACCTTTCCTTCCGCAATGGCCAAAAAGCGGTCACAGACCTCGCTGTCCAATTGAGTACCCAAAGCAGCGATCGGGTACGTCAACAGTTAAGCAACTACCTGGCAACGCCTCCCCAAATCAGTCGCCTCAACGCGCAGGCAATTGCCCTAGGTATCCTAAATCCGGCTGACCGGGAAACGACCATTCGCTTCCTATGGGAGCAGATGCAGGTGTTTGAAAACCTGAGCTACATCAATCTTGGCAGCGAAACCGGAACCTTTATTGGGGTCGGTCGTGAGGATGATGGGACGCTCTACGTGGAAGACTTGCCCCCCAACGAACGGTTTGAATACCAACGGTATGCCCTAGACGACGAGGGCAGGCCCAGCCGCTGGCTGGCTACGGAAGTCTACCGTTTTCTGGAAGATGAATGGTACCAAAGTGTGGTGATTGCGGGTAAGCCAGTCTGGAGTTCAGTCTACCAGTGGCCCGATCGTCCGGAAATATTGTCCCTATCCGCCAGCTATCCGATCCGCGATCGCAATCATCGACTCATTGGGGTTATGGGGGTAGACCTCATCCTGTCGCAGATTAGCGACTTTTTGCGCGCTATCCATGTCAGTCCGGCGGGTCAGGTATTTGTAATTGAACGGGATGGCTTGATTATCGCCAGTTCCAGTGCAGAGCCTCCCTATCGAGAACTCAACGGCAAGGCCCAGCGGCTGAATGTAGCGGAAAGCCAGGATTGGTTCATTCAGCAAACAGCACTCCAATTGCGCGATCGCTTCGGCGGATTTGGGTCGATTACGGCACCGACTTTGCTTTCCCTGCGGGTTGGCGATCAAAAGGTGTTTGTCTCCGTCACCCCCTGGCAAGATGGCCTCGGCCTAGACTGGCTGGTGGTGGTGGCCATCCCCGAAGCCGATTTCATGACGCAAATTACGGCGAATACGCAGAATACCCTATGGCTATCGGGGGGTGCCCTGATCCTGGCGATCTTGATTGGGGGCTTAACGGCGACCTGGGTGAGCCGCCCCATTTTGCAAATGTCTGAAGCGGCGACAGCCCTAGCCCACGGCGATGTCGATCAACGCGTTGCCCCTAGCCCGCTCCTGGAAGTCGATCGCCTCGCCACGGCCTTTAACCGCATGGCGGCTAGCCTGAAGCATTCCATTACAGCCCTACGCCAAAGTAAAGCCCGTCATCAAGCGATTCTCAATGCCATCCCCGATCTGATCCTGCGAATCCATGAGGACGGCACCTACCTGGATGTGGAACCTGCCAAAGGGGTGAACCTTGTAATGGCCCCCACCGAACGGATTGGCAAGCGGGTGGATGAATTACTGCCGCCGGACCTCGCTCAGCAATATCTGCAAGCGATCCAGGCGGCCATTCAGTCGGGGGAACCCCAAGTGTTTGAACATCAGTTATGGGTGGGGGAACAGGTGCAGGCGTATGAAGTCCGTGTGGTTTGCAGTGGCCCCGCCGAAGCCATTTTAATGGTGCGCGATATTAGCGATCGCCAAGCAGCCCTGCGCGATCGGCAACAGGCCGAGGCCGAACTTCTGGCCAGCGAGGAACGTTATCGGAGTTTGGTTGCTAATATCCCCGGTGCCATTTATCGCTGTCGGACAGATGCGGAATGGACCGTGGAATACATGACCGATGCCATCACCAAAATTTCAGGCTATCCCGCGACTGATTTTATTGGAAGTCGGGTGCGTTCCTTCGCGAGTATTATTCACCCCAACGACCGCGATCTGGTCGAGATTGTGACCAATCATGCCCTACTGATTCAAGAACCTTTTGTGTTGGAATATCGCATTCTCCATCAAGATGGCAGTATCCGTTGGGTTCATGAACAGGGACGTGGGGTCTTTGATGCTGACAATAATCCCCTCTATTTAGATGGGGCTATTTTTGATATTACTGAGCGGAAGCAAGCGGAACGATCGCTGCGCCATAGTGAAGCAACCAATCGGGCCTTGGTGGCGGCTATCCCCGACCTCCTCCTGCGGGTTAACCGGGATGGGGTCTATTTGAGTAATGCGATCGGGGCGAATCGGTTACAGGAAGTATCGGGGGGCACGGCTAACCTGGAGGGCACAACGGTTTGGGATTCCCTACCGCCAGACCTAGCCCAGTTGCGGATGCAGGCGATTGAGAAGGCATTGGCAACCAGTAGTCTTCAGGTTTATGAGCAGTGCTTGTCACTTGACGATCGTCTGATTTATGAAGAAGTCCGGGTCGCCGTCATGGGCGAAGATGAAGTGCTGGTCATGGTGCGGGATATCAGCGATCGTAAACGTGCTGAAGAAGCCCTACGGTTGGCCAATGAGGAACTGGAGCAACGGGTGGAAGCCCGCACAGCCGAATTACGCAAAGAGAAGGAACGCTCCGAACAACTACTCCTGAATATCCTGCCAGCGGAAATCGCTGAGCGCTTAAAACAGGCAGATGCCTCACCCGCTGAACACTTTGAAGAAGCAACAATTCTCTTTGCCGATATTGTTGGGTTTACGAATTTGGCGGCAAGTCTGGAACCGATGCAATTAGTGGATGGCCTCAATCAAATTTTCTCGGCATTTGATCAGCTCACGGAAAAATATGGCCTGGAGAAAATCAAAACGATTGGTGATGCCTACATGGTGGTTGGCGGTTTACCCATTCCCAGGGAAGATCATGCCTTTGCGATCGCGGACATGGCCCTGGATATGCAGGCCCACATGCAAAACGTAGAGAGTATTTTAGGCAATTCCCTGCAACTCCGGATCGGGATCAATACCGGCCCTGTGATTGCTGGCGTGATTGGCATCAAGAAATTTATTTATGATCTATGGGGAGATGCTGTTAATATTGCGTCCCGCATGGAATCCCAAGGCAAGCCGGGGCACATTCAGGTGACGGAATCAACCTACGTGCGCCTCCGCGATCGCTATGTTCTAGAGCCGCGGGGCAGTGTCCCCATTAAGGGACGGGGTGAGATGACAACCTATTGGCTGATCGGTCGGCGAGCGGGCATTCATTAACGTTCAGCTTGGGGAATTAGACCCCAGTAGCCCGCCTCTGACAGGGCTTTGAAGGATGTGATAATTTTTTTGAATTGTGAATTTGATCGGGGTGACTCGGAAATTGACCTTGAAGGCTGCCACGGCCAAGACAGTCCCGGCGGTCCCAGTGATGCTAGGGGGAGAGCCTGACCAGGGTGGGGGGCGATCGCTGCTATGGGTCCTGCTGGCGGGTGGGAGCATGGCAATGGCGATCGCGCCGCTCAATCTCTGGCTCTTCGCCTGGGTGGCCCTGACTCCCCTCTGGGTCCTGGGGGTGGGCGATCGTGCCCAGACGCCCCTGAAGGCGGGTTTGCTTGGCTTAGGGTGGGGCATTGCCTACCACGGCATTTCCCTGCTGTGGATTCGGGGCCTCCATCCCCTGATGTGGCTGGGCGTACCCTGGTGGGGGAGTGTGGCGATCGCTGGCTTTTGCTGGGTCTTTGTCACCCTTTGGGGAGCCGCATTAGCAGGGACTTGGGCAATGGCAATGGCCAGCCTCCCCCGACTGCTGAGCTATGGACAGCGACCGGGGGTGCGGGTGTTAACCGGGACGGCCCTCTGGCTAGGGTTGGAATGGCTCTGGAGTCAGGGTCCCCTGTGGTGGACCGCCCTCGCGTTAACCCAAAGCCCTGGCAATCCCGTTATTCTGCACTTGGGTCAATGGTCGGGGCCAGGGACGGTCGCTGCCGCGATTGTGGCCGTGAATGGTTGTCTGGCGGAAGCTTGGCTGGAGCGCCAGGGGGAGAACCGGCCCGGAAGGGGCCGGCTAGGACTGGGCCAATGGCTAGGGTTGAAAATTCAAAATTCAAAATTCAAAATTCAAAATTTCTCGATTGCTCAAGGGCTAGGCATGATCGCCCTCATGCTATTGCTGACTAGCCATGCGATCGGGCTGCTGACCTGGGTAACGGCCCTACCGGACATGCCGTCCACGGCACTACGGGTGGGGATCGTTCAGGGCAATATTCCTACCCGGATCAAGCTCACGCCAATGGGGATTCAGCAAGCGTTTCAACACTACACGGCTGGCTATGAGCAACTGGCTGATCGCGGGGTTGATGCGGTCCTGATGCCAGAGGGCGCATTTCCCCTCTTGTGGGAAGGAAAACAACGGACTGAAAACAGGTTTTATCAAGCTGTACGCGATCGCGGGGTGGTGGCTTGGTTGGGCACGTTTACTACACAACAGGGGCACCTGACCCAAAATCTTTTAACCTTAGGGGAAGACGGCGAAACGGTTGGGCAATATGACAAGGTGAAGTTGGTACCATTAGGGGAATATATTCCGTTTCAGCATTGGTTAGGCAGGCTCATTAATCGCCTATCACCCATCGAGGCCACAATGGTGCCCGGTAGCTTGGATCAGCAAATGGCTACCCCGTTTGGTCCGGCGATCGCCAGTATTTGCTATGAGTCCACCTTTGCTGAACTGTTTCGGCGGCAAGCCGACCACGGGGGGCAATTTATCCTAACGGCCTCCAACCTTGATCCCTATAGTCAACAGTTAATGGCCCAACACGAAGCCCAGGATGTGATGCGGGCGATCGAGACCGATCGCTGGGCGGTGCGGGCCACCAATACGGGCTACTCTGGGGTGATTAATCCCAGGGGCAAAGTCATGTGGCGATCGCAGCCCAACCGTTATCAAGTTCAGGCGACCCCGATCTATCGCCGGACCACCCAAACCCCCTATGTCCGTTGGGGCGATTGGCTGACTCCCCTGTTAGGGCTGCTAACCCTATCGGTGCAAATTTGGGGGTATCTTATCCATCGCTTATCCCCCAATTTGTGACATGGTACGGCTATACATCCCTGTTTCTGTCCCCGCATCCCGCTGTTTGAAATTAATCTCGGGTTTTTGTTGTAATAGCGCCAAAACTTGGGTCCGGATTTCTGTCAGCGATCGCCCGGCCCGGAGGGCATCTTTGAGATTAATTTGGCCGGTTTCATTGAGGAGGCAAGGCCGTAACCAACCATCCGCCGATAGCCGCATCCGATTGCAGCGATCGCAAAAACATTCCGACATTTGGCTGATAAATCCCAAGGTCCCCTTCGCCCCAGGAATTTGAAACACGTCCGCTGGCCCATTCCCCCGCACTTGGCCCGTCGCCAATCCCCAACGATCGCGAATCTGCTGCCGCAGAACCGCCGAGGGAATCCAGCCGCGATCGCTAAACAGGTCCGCGTTCCCGATCGGCATGAACTCAATAAACCGCACATGCCAATCCCGATCCAAGGTCAAGGCCGCCAAATCCAACACCTCATGATCGTTGACACCAGGAATCACGACCACATTTAGCTTGAGGGGCGCAAAGCCAACCCGGTGGGCGACCTGAATGCCCTGCCAAACCTGTTGCCACCGTCGGGCACCCTGACTACCGACAATCGTGGCAAAAATGGCTGGGTCGAGGGAATCCAGGCTGATATTGATCCGGCGTAACCCGGCCTCATAGAGATCCTCGGCCAAATCCGCTAGCAGGAAGGCATTGGTACTCATGGCCAAATCCTGGGTTTCCGGTAAAGCCGCGATCGCCCGCACAATGTCAACCACCTCCGGACGCAGGAGCGGTTCGCCCCCCGTTAACCGAAAACGCGTGAAACCAACGGGAATCAAGACCTCACGCAGTAGGGTCAGTAACTCAGTCACCGTTAGCCAATCCTGGCGTTGCACATAGGCCAAATCGGTCCCCGTCGGCATACAGTACTGACACTGGAAATTACAGCGATCGATCAGGCTAATGCGCAGATAGTCAACCCGATTCATGCCATCCAAACTCTCAGGGGGGGTAATTATTCCCTATGGTAGGACAAACCCCTGTAAACGATGTGGCCCAATGGGCCTCCCGCCGCCTGTGGAATCGGGACAGTGCAACGGCTCCAACCGACACAACTGTATTGATTGTGAGCGCAAGATGGGTATTACCCGATGTCGCCCAATGTCAGTACAACGTGATCAAAATCACTAACAACGGTCAAGACCTTTGCGATGATAGAGTTCCAGTACTAATGGATCGCTTGGATTGCTCTCGAAACTGTGATATCAAACCAATAAAGCCACAGCAAATCATTAGAAATTGCTGGTTTAGCTGCGGTTGGTCATTATCGGAATCTCTGTGATTTTACGGTTTTTCTATGTATTAGTCACAGTGAAAGAGAGGTGAATGAGGGGTGAACGAGAGGTGAACGAGAGGTGAACTACAGCACTTCCAGACTGGGTGAGGTACAGGCAAGGGGCTTAAGCCCCTTGTTCATCACGCTTGACCGTATTTCATTAGAGGGGAAACGGTTGTAGTGCAGTCCATCGTTTAATTATGCAACGTTTGTAGGGCTGGCTCTAGCCCGCAACGACGCAAGTCGTGACTACTAATGTTGCGGGACTTTATGTTTGCTGTACTCGAGATGAACCATTACCGGCAAACACTAACCTCAACTCACCCAAGGGTATAGCTTTGACTCTAGGCTCAACTGATCCAACTTGCATTTTTCGAGGTGCCTACTTGTTGATTTTTTGAGCTGTTCGTGATGTATTCGTAACTTGAGTGACATATCGCTATGAACCTAACAACCTTGCGACGCGTGATGCTGCCCATTGGGGTTGTGGTTGCCCTGATCGCGACGGCTAGCCTCAACCCGGTAGTGGCCCAACGGAATGAATTTCCTGGTCGTCGCCTGGGCGGAGGATCACGAGGAGACTGTGCGATCGATACGCCCGCCTTGGCCGCCCTCAACCCGGCCAATAACCTGGGGGTAACCGCCCGCTCCCAACCTGTCCTCTATTTCGCGATGCCTAAGGTAGACCAGCGCTATGGGGTTGACTTCCTGCTGCAAGATACCAAGGGGGCCACGGTCTACGAAACAACCCTCAGCACGGGGACTGGGGAGGCGGTCGTGGGTGTTCCAATTCCCGCTGGCACGCTAGCGGTCGATCAAGACTACCAATGGTATTTCGCGATCGCCTGCCATCCGGATGATCCAGCCCAAATGGTGGTGTTATCGGGCTGGCTCCGTCGGGTTAATACGTCCCTAGATACCCCGGTGGATACGCCAACAGCGATGACGGTTGAGCGTAAACTAGAACAGGTGGGGGCCGAGAAGGCAGCGGGACTGTGGAGCGATGCGATCGCAACCCTGGTGGAACTGCGGCAAACCCACCCCGACCACCCCGCCGTCCATCAGCAGTGGACCCAACTCCTCCAAACGTTATCCCTTGAAAGCTTAGCTAGCCAGTTCTTCGCCAGCCAGTTTGAGGTCAAATTGCTGCAATAGGCTAGCCACCCAAACGCGGGCAGGTTGCCCAAAATACGCGTGCGATCGTTCTTACCGTACATCCCACTACTGATAAGGCACCCCTTCCCCCCAGTCCGATACCTGGGGGTTGTCGGGCGCTCGGTTGTCCTGTCAAGTACCCTGATCACCGCCCTCTTTGGCGGCGGTCAGGGGTTAGTGGGTCTAGACGCCCTGGAACTAGCGGTATTCGATCGCCTGGTGCAATGGCAACCGGATACTGCGCCCGATGACCGCTTGCTCTTGGTGACGATCGATGAAGCGGATCTGCACCACTACGGCTGGCCCCTGTCGGATCAGTTACTTGCAGAGGCCCTGCGTCAACTTCAGCGCTACCAGCCCCGCGTGATCGGCCTAGACTTATATCGCGACCTGCCCCAGCCGCCGGGGGAATCCGCCCTAGCCGTCCAACTTCAGGCCGACAATGTCATTGGGATTACCGATGTGGGTAGTGGCATCGCTGGCCCGCCTGGGGTGCCGACCGCCCGGATCGGCTTCAATGATTTGGTGCTGGATATCGATGGGGTGGTTCGCCGCAATCTCCTGCTGGTCACGGCTCCGGATCAGGATTACTATTCCTTTGCCCTCCGGGTTAGCCTTGCGACCGTGCCGCAGGCTGGGATTAAACTGCACAATGATGCCGATACTCTGATCCTGGGTGACACGGCACTCGCGCTTTTAACCCCAACGGCAGGGGGATACCACCGGGCTGATACCCGTGGTTACCAAATTCTGCTGCACTACCGCACCCGGCGGGCTGTTGCCCCTACGGTGACCTTGACCGAGCTACTGACAGGGAAGGTAAATCCGGAGTGGGTGCGCGATCGCAGTGTCCTGATGGGCACGATCGCCCCTAGCCTCAAGGACCAGTTTTATACCCCCTATAGCCCTAGTCTACGGTCCCAGTTCCAACTCTCCGGGGTCATGATCCATGCCCAAATGGTGAGCCAACTGCTGGATATCCTGTCGGGCACGCCCCGCCAATTTCGGTTTTGGTCCCAAGCTCAGGAGTGGCTCTGGTTCTGGGGATGGAGCGTCATCGCTGGCCTGTTGGTGTGGGGGGTGCGAGGTCCCTTCAGCCTGGGGGTTGCTGCGGGCCTGCTCCAGGTACCCCTCGCGCACGCGCCGGTGGAACTCGCGGCCCTTGGACTCCATCCGGTCCAGCAGCG
>NZ_JBRCAD010000042.1:0-8645 GCF_053493415.1 Trichothermofontia sp.
TCTCCCTCCTTGCCATCCCCCCCAGCCGCTCCCCAACCAGCGAGCCATGGCACGCCCTTTCAGCAGGGGACCGCAGCCCTACAAGTCGGAGATTGGGAGACCGCGATTCGGTGCTACCAGGCCAGTCTCGCCACCCATCCCCAGTCCGGTGCCGCCCACCATAATTTAGCGGTTGCCCTACGTCTCCAGGGCGAGGCTGATCATCTGCCCCTAGCGATTGAACACTTCCGGCAGGCGATCGCCCGCCAAACCCCAACGGCAGGGATGCACTATAACCTGGCCAATGCCCTGCGGGATGCCCAGGATTGGTCGGCGGCGATCGCCCACTATCAGGCGGCCCTACAGTTACAACCCAATTATCCCGAGGCGGCCCTAGGGTTAGGGCAGGTCTATGTAGCCCAGGAAAACTTTGCCGCCGCGATCGCCACCTATGGTGAGTTACTGGATCAGCGGCCCGACGACGCCGAAGCCCATGAGCAATTAGGCAGGGCACTGGCGGCCCAGGGAGAAGCCGTTGCCGCCACCATCGCCTACCAGCAAGCCAATCGCCTGCGTCACCGTCATACCGTTGATCATCACCAACCCTCTACCGTGACGGTATTGTCCCCAGAAACCGCAACGACCCCTGCCATCTGGCTCAGTCGCGATCGTGATTTAGATCTCGACGAACTGCGAGCCTTATTCGAGGCCGTGGCATGGCCTAACCGCCCCCTACGGCAACTCAAACAAGCGCTTCAGCATAGTGTGCAGGTGGTCACCCTGTGGGCCAGTCAGGCGGAACAACGACGGCTAATTGGCTTCGCGCGGGCAACCTCGGATCAGGTATTTAATGCCACCCTCTGGGATGTGATGGTCCACCCAGACTATCAAGGTCAGGGTTGGGGAAAAGCCCTTGTGCGCCACCTTATGCAGCAATTGGCCAGCGAGGACATCCACCAGATCAGTTTGTTTGCCGATCCACCGGTCGTTAATTTTTACCGACAGTTAGGGTTTATCCCTGATCCAACCGCCAAACAACACTTGGTTCTCTACCTGGATCAACCTCGATAGCCGTGTGACGCCTGTGATCGATTGCGGCTGAGTACCGCCTAGTAGCAGCCCTGGGCCGCCGGGAAGGCGAGATAAAGTGGAATGCCCCCCATCAAGACCGCGTTACGATCGCTGAAGATCGAGCCTTTCAGCACATTGGGAATCGCTCACTGTAAGCAATCGCATTACCCATCATGGCTCTCCCCTCAGGGCAATCCCGAATAGTTCACCTGTCCGAAAGACTGTAAAAATTCTGTAAAATCAGATCACGTAGGTGGCGACAGTGCAGTATAATCTAGGCTATGGAAAGTAAATTTAAGTCTGATCCCGCTATCGTCCATTCTTGTAAATATCACGTTACTTGGTGTTCCAAGTATCGGCGGAAGGTATTGATTGAAGGCGTAGACAAGCGGCTAAAGGAAATTCTCAAGGAAATCTGCGACCAATTTGAGGCAAAACTCATTGAAGTCGAAGTTATGCCAGATCATGTGCATATCCTAGTTGAGGTTGACCCAAAGTTTGGCATTGTGAAGCTGGTCCGCTACCTCAAGGGTCGCTCCTCGCGGCGGCTACGGGATGAGTTTTCCTGGTTAAGAAGTCGGCTACCGACATTGTGGACAAAAAGCTACTTTGTCGCGACGGTGGGGGTGGCTCCCTTATCTGAGATTGAACAGTATATCGAGAGCCAGAAAAACGTTTAGGGACACCGTTTATTCACCTTATTCGCCGCTAGGCAGGCTAACCTGTCGAGGGAAGGGGGAGGGGATAGCGATCGCGCAAAAATTCCAGCGCTTCCGTGCGATCGCGGATGACCCCATCGAGGGTAGCGGTATGCAGTTCATCCAGCATTAACTTAAATTGGCGACCGGGTTTATAGCCCAGTTGTTTGAGGTCGTGGCCATCTAACAGCGGCTTGAGGTGGGACCAGGTGGTGAAATATTGCCATAGGTAGCGGCGGATGGGGCGATCGCTGCGGCAACCCACTAGGATCAGCAGTTCCCTGGTATAGGGCATCAGCACGTTGACCACTTGACTGGGCTGCGCACACGTCGGTAACGCTTGGGTGATCTGGGTCTGGACGGCTTCCAGATGTTGCAACCGTTCAATACTGGATATCGGTAATTGCATCCCCGCCGCGATCGGGCCGCGTAAGGGGGGATCTAGGTGGGCCAGGATCAACTCCAGTAAGACTTGCCAATGGGAGAGGGTGTGCTGGGGATCGAAGCGGCGTAACCAGCGATCGGCCCGTCGCAGTTGCCACCACAGGTCATCATCTAAATGCAGGCTACTGTGAATACATTGCAGGGCATCCAGATCCCCCAATAGCCGGAGGGCGGAGGGCCAATTGGCCGATTTCAGAATGTATTTCAACTCCATTTTTAAGCGGGTTTGCAACGCGGGTGCCCGTTGGGCCTGCTGCTGCATCTGGGCGTAGATGCCACTGGCGATCGCATGGCGGATATACTGCTCAGTCTGATCATCCAGGTGAAAGCCTAACCGCACGGCAAATCGGACGGCACGGTAGATACGGGTTGGGTCTTCGATGAAACTATTGGCATGAAGGACGCGGATATTCTGGGCTTGGAGATCATGCAGGCCGCCAAAAAAGTCCAGCAGTTCCCCAGAGCGCGGCGGCGTCAGGCGAATGGCCATCGCATTGATGGTAAAGTCGCGGCGGTAGAGATCCTGGCGGATGGAACTGGCCTCCACCTCCGGGTTGGCGGCGGGGTAGGGATAAAATTCCGTGCGAGCGGTGGCAATGTCAATCATCAACGAGTCCAGTACCGGGTGCTTGTGCCACACCAAGGCCGCCGTTTGGAATTGACCGTGGACCTGAAGGCGGGATTCCGGGTAGGTTTGCTGTAGGACTTGGGCAATCTCGACCCCAGCCCCCACCTGGGGAATGTGTTCAAAGCCATCCACGACAAGATCAATATCATCCAGCACCAGGGGTTCCCCCGCTGGAGCCAGCATTAAGGTCCGCACGCCGCCCCCCACCAGGTACAGGTGCCACCCTCGTTGCTCGGCTGCCTGGGCCGCTGTCATCAGGATGTCCCACAACGCCGGTTGGAGCGAATGCTGGAGCCGTTGCCAAATCTCGCGGGGGAGGGGACAGTAGGCACTGGGGGCGATGGCGGACGAGCGGGTACCAATGGTTTGGGTTTGGTGCAACTGCCGCAGCACATCCGTGCGCGTCACGATGCCAATCAGGTTACCTTGGGCATTGAGCACTGGGAGGCGACCAATGTCGTAGGTCACCATCAGGTCTTCGATTTCCGGCAGCAGGGTATCGGGGGCGATCGTGCGGGGGTTGCGGGTCATGTAGCCCCGGACGGGGGCATGGCTAAACCCGTGGTGCAGGGCAATATCAATATCGCGCCGGGAAATAATCCCCACCAGTTGGTCGGCCTCGTTCACCACCGACAGGCCAGAGTGGCCATAGCGCAACAAAATCCGCTGGGCCTCGCCGATCGTCGTATCCGGACGAATCGTGCGCACTGGCGAGGACATCAAATCTCGCGCCGTGGGCGGTTGGGGCAACTGGTGGCGCACTTGGTCTAGGAGTTGGGGTAGGATGCTGTCCGGGTCTACATCCCGCAGGGTCAAGGCTGCCGCCGTGGCATGACCGCCGCCCCCCCAGGGTTCAAACACCTTGGCCAGATTAACGGCCTCCTCTGGCCCCTGGCTGAAGGGGGGAACACGGGCACGCCCAATGATCGTGAGCCGACTGCCCTTCCTGCTGCTAAGGCGGTAGTAGCTGGCCAGGAGCAACACGTCACTTTCGGTTAAATCCATCAACCGTGCCGCCAAACTGGATAACCCAGGGGCATATCCCGGCGTATCCAGGACCACCCATGCTAACTGCTGACCGGCCACCACTTCGGTTTGGATCGTTTCCAGGGCCGTCGTTAACAGGGTTTGCAGGCGAGGGGACAGCCCCGGTTCGACGAATTCCGCGATCGTGCGTAAATTAGCGCCCTGCTGCATCAACCAGGCGAGGGCCAGGGCATCGCGATCGGTCGCCTGCTCATAGGTCAAGGACCCCGTATCCACATGAATCCCTAGGGCCATCACCGTCGCCTCCGCCACCGAGAGGGTCACCTGCTGGGCTTGGAGATGTTCAACGAGCAGCGTACTGGTCGATCCCACGGGTTCAATTTGGACCCATGTGGCAGGAATATCCCCTTGCACATGGCAGTGGTGATCGTAGAGAAAAATCTCAATCCCATCTAGGGTTAACCATTCGGCAGCCTTTCCCAGGCGATCGCGCTGTTGGGTATCCACAATGGTCAGCGATCGAATCAGGCGGGGATTGACCGATCGCCGTTCGATCAAGGGATATTCATCCCGATGGAGGGCCAGGAATTCCTGCACCCCTGGATGACACCCTCCCGTCAGGACGATCCGGGTTCCTGGCCGTAGCCGCGTGACCCCCACCGCTGCCCCGAGGGTATCGAAGTCCGCCGTTGTATGACAAAGCACTAAATCCATTAACGCCACGATCGTCAACCCACTTTGCCGCGTCACTTTTCTGATAGCCTAACTACTGGGGGGCGATTCCAACTGCATGGGACGGCCCAGGATGTCGCTGTTGGCGACCGCACTAATAAAACAACTGTTGTTTGGGAGCAGGGATTTATGACGATCGTATTTCAAATTGCACTGGCTGCCCTCGTGCTGGTGTCTTTTGTGATGGTAGTTTGGGTGCCCGTTGCCTATGCCTCGCCGACCAATTGGAACCAGTCCAAGCAGCTAATCTTTGTTGGGTCGGGCCTGTGGGCAGCGCTGGTGATCCTGGTTGGGGTTTTGAACTACCTAGTGGCCTAGTCTCCTTACCAAGCTTGTTGTGGGTTAGGTACTCCAGCCAACAGGAAGGCTCATAGGCGAGATGCCGATACGGTACGCACCCTGGCAGGCGGGACGCCTACCCCACAAACCAAGGCTCTGGTAAGCGAGATGCCTACCCCACGGGAATGCTGTTTTGCAGGCAGGATGCCTACCCCACCAACCGATTGAATTTCTCCACTCCACAAGCAATGGCCCTAGGAAACCCACGGCATGGCTGTTTTTGAAGGCTCGTTTACCGATACTGAAACCCTGCGATTTGCGATCGTGATTGGCCGCTTCAATGACCTGATCACGGGTAAATTGCTGAGCGGGTGCCAGGATTGTCTGAAGCGTCACGGGGTCGATCCAGAGGGTAGCCAGGTGGATTATATCTGGGTGCCGGGGAGTTTTGAGATTCCCTTGGTGGCGCGGCAAGTTGCCCTTACCTATCGCTACGATGCGGTGATTTGCCTGGGTGCGGTGATCCAGGGGCAAACGCCCCATTTTGACTATGTATCTGCCGAGGTATCGAAGGGGATTGCAGCGGCGGGGTATCAGACGGGGGTACCCGTGATTTTTGGCATTCTCACCGCTGATACGATGCAGCAGGCCCTAGAGCGGGCGGGGATTAAGAGTAATAAGGGCTGGGATTACGCCATGAATGCGATCGAGATGGCGAGTCTCATGCGGCAACTGAAGCAAAAAGGGGGAATTGAGGTCACCCTGTCCGGCGCGATCGCGGGGAAAATCCCGCCCTCCTTACCCACTTCCCTATGACCTTCCCCTTTCCTGGCATGAACCCCTATCTGGAAAATCCGGCGCTCTGGCCAGAGGTTCACGCCTGGTTGATTGTGCAACTCGCTCGCACCCTCAATCCCATCCTCACCCCCAAATATCGAGCCGCCGTCGAACAGCGGGTTTACCGCGATGCCCTGCTGGTGGGTATCCCAGATGTGTCTGTTTTTCAGCAGCAGCCAGAATCCGCAAACACCACAACCCTCACCCGCTCCAGCAGCCAACCCCTGACCGTCACCCTGCCCATGCCGGACGAAGTGCAGGAACGCTATCTAGAAATTCGACAGATCAGCACTGGCCAAGTGGTGACCGTCATCGAAGTCCTATCGCCGAAAAATAAGCGTCCCGGCGAGGGTCAAACTCAATACACAGCTAAACGCCTGCAAGTCCTCGCAAGCCAGAGCCACCTGATTGAAATTGATCTCCTGCGCACAGGGGACCCGCCGTTAATGGCTGGGGGGGTTCCCGCTGACTATCGTATCCTCGTCAGTCGGGCTGATGAGCGGCCCCAAGCCCAACTTTATCCCTTCAACTTAAGAGACCCGATCCCCCTTTTTCCCCTGCCCCTCCAACCCGGTGACCCCGAACCCACGATCGCCTTGCAGCCGCTCTTGCAAGCTATTTACGACGAAGCGGCGCTTGATCTCGTGATTGACTATCACCAGCCCCCCATTCCCCCGGTGATGGACAGCGATTGGCAATGGCTACAAACCTGTATCCCGGAAGATTGAGACTGGGTTAGGCAGGCGCTACGAACAGTTGAGGCTATGATCGGGACAGTGCTGAGACGCTGGCCGGTTGAGCGATCGCTTGGCAACGCCTAGGGCGTATCGTAGAGTGTCACCGTTCCCGCTGCGTCGCCGCCGATGATAGGAGAAACCTGCCCCACCATGACCACCGAATTGGAAACCGAGTTACGCCGTGCCGTTGATCAACGCCGCAATTTTGCCATTATTTCCCACCCCGATGCCGGGAAAACCACGCTGACGGAAAAACTCCTACTCTACGGGGGGGCCATCCACGAGGCTGGAGCCGTTAAGGCCCGTCGCAGCCAGCGTCATGCCACCTCGGACTGGATGGCAATGGAACAACAGCGGGGCATCTCCATCACCTCCACCGTACTGCAATTCTTCTATCGGGGTTATCACATCAACCTGCTCGACACCCCCGGTCACCAGGACTTTAGCGAAGACACCTACCGCACCCTCGCCGCCGCCGACAACGCCGTGATGCTGGAGGATGCCGCCAAGGGCCTCGAACCCCAAACCAGCAAGTTGTTTGAAGTTTGCCGCCTGCGGGGATTGCCAATCTTCACCTTTATTAACAAGATGGATCGTCCGGGTCGGGAGCCGTTGGAACTCCTGGATGAAATCGAACGGGAACTGGGCCTCCACACCTATGCCGTCAACTGGCCGATCGGGATGGGCGATCGCTTCCAGGGGGTATTCGATCGCCGTCATCGCCAAATTCACCTGTTCGAGCGCAGTCGCCACGGCAGCCGCGAAGCCACGACCACCATCTTGGATCTGGGTGATCCGCGTCTGGAAGAGTTAATTGACCAGGACTTGTACTACCAATTCAAGGACGACTTAGAGCTACTCGAAGAAGTAGGCACCGAACTCGATCTAGAGCAAGTCCACCGGGGCAAAATGACCCCCGTCTTCTTTGGCAGCGCCATGACCAACTTTGGCGTGGAACTGTTCCTGGATGCCTTTTTGGCCTATGCCCTGAAGCCCGAAGGTCGCAATAGTAATTTGGGCCACATTGAGCCGACTCATCCGGAATTCTCCGGCTTTGTCTTCAAACTCCAGGCCAACATGGACCCCAAACACCGCGATCGCATTGCCTTTGTGCGGGTTTGTTCCGGCAAATTCGAGAAGGACATGGTCGTCAACCATACCCGAACCGGCAAAACCGTGCGCCTCTCCCGGCCCCAAAAACTCTTTGCCCAAGAGCGCATATCCCTGGAGGTCGCCTACCCCGGCGATGTCATTGGGCTGAATAATCCCGGCGTATTCGCGATCGGCGACACCATCTACACCGGCTCCACCGTCGCCTTCGGTCCTGAACCCCCCCGCTACGAAGGCATCCCCTGCTTCTCCCCCGAACTCTTCGCCTACCTGAAAAACCCCAACCCCTCCAAATTCAAGCAATTCAGCAAAGGCGTTTCCGAACTGCGGGAAGAAGGTGCCGTACAAATTATGTACTCCACCGACGAAAGCAAACGCGATCCCATCCTGGCTGCCGTCGGCCAACTCCAGTTTGAAGTCGTCCAGTTTCGGATGCAAAACGAGTACGGCGTCGAAACCCTACTGGAACCCCTCCCCTTCACCGTCGCCCGCTGGGTTGAAGCCGGTTGGGATGCTCTCCAAGCCGCCGGTCGCCTATTCAACACCGCCACCGTCAAAGACAACTGGGGCCGTCCCGTCCTCCTCTTCCGCAACGAATGGAACTGCCAACAAATCGAAGCCGATCACCCCAAATTGAAACTACGCGCGATCGCCCCCCTCACCTAGGCATTGAATTTTGAATTTTGAATTTCCCCCCTTCGTGCTTCTTTGTGCCCTTCGTGCCTTTGTGGTTACTCCCACCTTCAAGACAGCCCAGATGGCTATCCCACAAGATAAAGTCCATGCCCGCCCATGACTGCCCCGATCGACCCCCCCTCCGATTCACCCAACCCAACCGTCCAGGCCGATCTGGCCCAAGGACTCCAAGCCCTCAACCAGGGCAACTATGAAACTGCGATCGCCTGCCTCGAAGCCGTCTGCCAAGCCTTACCCACCAACCCCATCCTGACACGGGCACAGATGGGCCTCGTACTGGCTTATGCCAAAACAGGCCGAGAAGCCGATGCCCTGATCCTGTGTCAATCCCTCCTCAACGATCCCGATCCCACCGTGAGCCAGTGGGCCGATCGCAACCTCACCAGCCTTTACCTGGAATTCCCCGCCCTGTCCGCCTTCCCCACCGAGTCCTCCCCGGCCCAGGAT